>NZ_ABZS01000019.1 GCF_000173615.1 Sulfurihydrogenibium yellowstonense SS-5
ATTATGATAAGCATATCTGACTTTTTAAACTTCTTAAGGTAAAGCTTTATTTTCATTTCAAACTCAACTGGGTCTGATTTAACTTCAAAGGTTTCTTTCTTGTTATCATACAAAACTGTAGCAGTGAATGAGTTTTTAGATACATCAACTCCAACGACGATTTTGTAGTTGTTCATAAGATTACCTCCTTTCATAAAATACTTGACATGAGAGAAACTTCCTGATAACCTATCATCGTAATCAATACAGGCTTAAAAGCCTAATGTTCTGATTCAGGTTTTAGGAAGTAGAGGAAGGACAGTCTACAAACATTCTGAGCGGTCTTAAAAGACCAATGACAATAACTTGATCTGTCCTTCCTTTTTTCTCCCATGTCTATAATTATTATAAAACTTATTCTCTTATAGATTAAAATTTTTAGTATATTTAATATACGATGACATTTAAGGCTGCCCTTTCTCTAAGCTTATCATTCAACCTTAAACTATCCTCCTGGGGACGTAAGTCCGAAGGATCACATTTTTCAATTTTATAAAAACTACCAATTTCTCACCTAAGGCATAGAGAATTATTTATTAATACTTAAATTATATATACTTTGCATGTCAAGAAGAATTTCAAAAAAGTATGAAATTCTCAATTCGTCAGGATAGCCAAGTAGATTATCCCTCATCTAATGCCTGATAATCAAACTCTGTTTGTTATTTATAGATGGCAGCGAATTCCCTTATTCTGAACTTCTTATTTGGTACGCTTAAATGTCAAAAAAAATCAATTATAATGATGGTCGTGATGTTCATGGTGGTGATGTTCATGACTGCCACAGCCAAATTGTGATAAAAGCTCAAAATTCTCTTCTGTTATTATTGGAAGTTGATTTGACTCAAATTTAGCTATCACTTCATCTAAAGTTTGTTTATCATCTTTAGCAAAATAGATTTTCATCCCACAAGCCAAAGCTATATTGTATGCACCTTTTCCCATGTGAAGGGTAATTAATTCTTTTATGCCAAGGCTGTTTAGAAATCTAACTACTCCACTGCCATTGTTTGCTGGATTTTCTACAATTTCAATTTTCTTTAAGTTTTTGTCGTATAATGCAAAAAATTTAACTTTTCCAAATGCTGGAGAGATCTTGATTGGTTGGTTTTCTCTTGGAGCTTTTATAGGAATTGCTGCATAACCATTGTATTTTCCTTGGTTTTTCTTGCTTTGGTTTAAGTCTAATACTATCATTATTGTCTCCTTCAAAATAGGTTAATGAATACTAACTTTATTACATCTATCTCTTTTTTAAAATGATTTGAATCATATTACATTTCAAAGTTAGTAAATGCCAACTCACTGGGCAACCTTTTAGTTTCAATGATCTTTATCATAGTTTTTTATTGATAGAAGTTAATAAATATTAACTAACTCATTTATTAACAGGAGGTTTTAGCTATGGACTTGTTAGCTTTGTCCAGGTTTCAGTTTGCGTTCACAGCCTTCGTGCACTTTATCTTCGTTCCATTAACGCTCGGTTTGTCTGTGTTTATCGCCATCACCAAAACTCTTTATCTAAAAACCAAAAATCCATTATACGATGAGCTCTCTATGTTCTTGATGAAGCTTTTTGCTATCAACTTTGCCGCGGGTGTAGCAACCGGTTTAACAATGGAATTTCAGTTTGGTACTAATTGGTTCCAGTATTCAAAATTTGTTGGTGATATCTTTGGTTCACCATTAGCTATTGAAGGTTTAATGGCATTCTTCTTAGAATCTACATTTATGGGTATTTTCCTATATGGTAGAGGAAGGATATCGGAAGCTATGCACACATTTTCAGCATGGATGGTAGCTCTTGGTAGCAATCTTTCTGGATTATGGATCTTAATTGCTAACTCTTGGATGCAAACACCTACTGGTTATAAAATCGTTGAAACTCAACAAGGAATTAGAGCAGAGCTTACAGATTTCTGGGCTGCAGTTTTAAATCATACAACAATAATAAGATTTCTTCACACAGTTGATGCCGGTCAAATTACAGCAGGATTTTTTGTTTTAGGTGTAATGGCATATTTCTTACTCAAAAGAAAACATGTTGAGATGGCAAAATTAGGTTTGAAAGTAGCTATAATCTATACTTCTATAGTATCAGTGTTGGCCATCATATTTGGTGATATTCATGGTTATTATGTAGCGAAATATCAACCTTTAAAACTTGCTATGGCAGAGGGTATTTGGAATACTGAAAAAGGAGCTCCTGTTATACCTATAGGTTGGGTGGATCAAAAAGAACAAAAAACTTATGCACCTATAGCTATTCCAGGTATGGCTTCGTTTTTATCATACCATGATTTCAACGCAGAAGTAAAAGGAATTAACGACCTTATCAAGGAATATCAGCAAAAAGCAAAAGATTATGAATCAAAAGTAGCAGAGTTAGAAAAACAATACGCTGTAAATCCAACTCCAGAGTTAAAACAACAGATAGCAGAATACAAAGCATATGCAAAGGCTTATAATATTTCCCATTCAGATTTACCAAGTGTTAACATAGTGTTCCAATCTTTCCACTTTATGGTTGGTTTAGGCTTCTTGTTTGTGTTTATCTCTCTATGGGGTCTATACTTGCTCAAAAAAGGAACCATTTATCAAAATACAGCATTCTTAAAAACTGTTCTTTACTCAATACAACTTCCATTTATAGCATCAGAGCTTGGTTGGTTTACAGCTGAGGTCGGTCGTCAGCCATGGTTAGTCCAAGGAATGTTAAAAACAGCTGATGGTGTAACTTACTTTAATACTTCTGCTAATGTGTTGTTCTCGGTAATAACGTTCATTTTAATTTACACAGGTATTTTTGTTATATATGTAAAAACAATGAAAAAGAAAGTTCA
Source organism: Sulfurihydrogenibium yellowstonense SS-5 (assembly GCF_000173615.1). Taxonomy (GTDB): domain Bacteria; phylum Aquificota; class Aquificia; order Aquificales; family Hydrogenothermaceae; genus Sulfurihydrogenibium; species Sulfurihydrogenibium yellowstonense. The sequence goes on from NZ_ABZS01000019.1 coordinate 2,883, forward strand.
AGAGTATGCTGAAAAAGACGTTGTAGTTGATTATGAAACTGTACCAAACACTGTTCAAGTAGGAATGTATTCAAAAGATACAAAAGGGGGTGTTTAATATGCTACCAATGGAGCTTTTTACACTTCAAGGCTTATGGTTTGTTTTAGTTGGTATATTTTTGATAGGGTATGCAGTTACCGATGGATTTGACCTTGGGACAGGCTTTCCTATGATTTTTATGAAAAATGAAGAAGATAGAAACGTTTTATACAACGTAATTGCACCTGTTTGGGATGGTAATGAAGTATGGCTTATAGCCGGCGGAGGTATGCTTTTTGCAGCATTTCCGGCTGTTTATGCTGCTTCTTTTTCTGGATTTTATGTTGCAATTTTATTGGTTCTTTGGGCTTTAATTGGAAGAGCTATTGCATTTGAATACAGAAACAAATCCGAATCTTTAACTTGGAGAAGGACTTTTGATTTTATCTACTGGATTGGCAATGTTCTACCGGCCATTCTTTTTGGTGTTGCGGTAGGTAATGCAGTTGTAGGCGTTCCAATTGATAAAGATGGTGCATATTTAGGAGATTTCTTCACACTTTTAAGACCTGTACCGCTTGCAATGGGACTTGTCAGCTTATTTATGTTTGCAATGCATGGAGCTGCGTATCTGCTTAGAAAAACAGAAGGCTCAGTTTTTGAAATGGCTAAAAAATATGCTGTTATAAGTGCCTTTGGATACTTGGCCGCAGTTATCTTAACAAACGTTTTGGCTTTAATCCAAGCTCCATATCTGTATGAAAACTATTTAAAATATCCAATCTTCTTTATAGTTCCTGCTGTAATGTTGATTTCATGGATTGTGTACTTACAATTTTTAAAATCCGGCAATTATGAAAAGATGGTTTACGTATCAAGCGTGTTAAGTGGAGCTACAGTTTTAAACGTTGCCCTTGCATCATTCCCGGTGTTCATAAGGTCAACAATCAATCCTGAATATAGCTTAACTGTGTTTAATTCTGCATCTTCAGAATTAACGTTAAAAGTTATGTTAATCGTCACAATTATCTTTATGCCATTGGTTATTTACTACACAAGATATGCATATAAAGTTTTTGCCGGAAAAGTAAAAGGAGACACGGGCTACTATCATTAATATCTAAATCCCTGCCGGATTAAAACCGGCTGGGCTTTCTCTTGAAATACAACTCATTTCTAAATAATATTGCATGCATACTTCGAATAAAAAATTCAATAAAAGCAGAAGATTCTTTCGTGCAACTTTATAATAACAGTAATTTACTTCCAAATTCTCACTCTCTTTTGTAAGGGCAATTCATAAATTGCTTTAATTTCTTTACTAACCTAAGGACGTAAGTCCAAAGAATCTCACTTTTCAATTCTTTAAAAATCTCTAATTTTTCACCTGCGTATTATTTTCAGCTATTACATATTTCCGAAAATAAAATAACTTATCTACTCATTCTCTCAAATCTTACTATTATGTTAAAATTCTTTTTAAATTATATATTGGAGGTATAGCTATGATTAAGCTACCGATGATAATTGGCGGCAAGGAAGTTTGGAAGGATGAGATTATCGATGTAATTTTTCCTTACAGCCAAGAAAAAATAGGTGAGGCTGTAAAGGGTTCTCCTGAAGATGTTTATCAGGCTATAGAAAAAGCTAAAATAGGTCTTGAAAAATTGAAAAAACTTACAGCTTACGAAAAATATAAAATTTTGTTAAAAGTAGCCAATCTTTTAGAAAGTAGAAAAGAGGAGTTTGCAAGAACTATAACCTTAGAAACAGGAAAAACTATCCGAGAAGCAAGAATAGAAGTAGATAGAGCTATAAATACAATCACTTTCTCGGCAGAAGAAGCAAAAAGAATTCACGGCGAGTATGTGCATTTTGATGCATCTCCAAACGGAAGAGGAAAGAAAGGGTTTTGTTACCGTGTCCCAGCTGGAATAGTTTCTGCAATCACTCCTTTTAACTTTCCTGTAAATCTTACTGCACATAAAATAGCACCATCTATTGCAGCAGGTTGTCCGCTTATATTAAAACCAAGTGAAAGAACTCCACTATCTCCAATAATGCTTTGTCAGCTTTTCCTTGAAGCAGGTGTTCCGGAAGAGGCTGTTTCTGTTATACCGGGATTTGCAGATGTAGGTCAAGCAATGACTACACATCCAGATGTTAGAGTCGTCTCTTTTACAGGAAGCTTAAAAGTTGGAGAAATAATAGCAAAACAAGCAGGGTTGAAAAAAATAGTAATGGAGCTTGGGTCAAACTCAGCTGTAATTGTTGATAAAACAGCAAATTTAGAAATCGCAGCTAAAAAATCAGTTCTTGGAGGGTTTGCGTTAGCAGGTCAGGTTTGTATATCAGTTCAAAGGATATTTGTTCATGAAAGTGTAGCTGATGTATTTGAACATCTTTTAAAAGTAGAAGCTTCAAAGTTAAAATATGGAAATCCTTTAGAAGAAGATACAGACGTAGGTCCTGTAATCTCTATAAGTGAAGTTGATAGAATTGAAACTTGGATTAATGAAGCAGTTATGAAAGGCGGTAAATTAGCACTTGGAGGAATACAATCAAAAGATAGACCAATAATTCCACCAACAATAGTATCAGAAGTGCCGGAAGAGTCTAAACTTTTCTATGAAGAAGCCTTTGCTCCTGTTGTTGCAGTAAGAAGGTTTAAAGATATAGATGAAGCTATAAAGCTTGTCAATAAAACAAATTATGGCTTACAAGTTGGAGTGTTTACAAACGACCTAAAAAATGCTTGGAAAGTGATAGAAAATGCAGATGTTGGTGGAGTGATTATAAACGATATTCCAACGTTTAGAGCTGATAATATGCCATATGGTGGAGTTAAAGGAAGCGGTATAGGCAGGGAAGGTCCAAAGTTTGCAATAGAAGACTACACGGAAATAAAGGTTGTAGCTTTTGATTTGGGTTAACTGTTTATTTATTGCACAATAAATATGCAAAATAAAATATGAGTTGCACTTAAAATATGCAATATATTTAGAGATTTGAAAATATGGAGTTATTTCAGAGAATATAAAATTTAAAACCTTCTCCGCCATCCTGAGGTCGTAAGACCGAAGGATCTCATTTTTGATTTTTTGACTTGAAAAGAAAAACATGAGATTCTTTGCCGGCTGCAGAATAACAGTGTAGATTTTTGGAACGCCCTTTTTATTAATACATAATAAATTGCACTGAAAATATGCAATATTCATGGATTTTAAAAATGTTAAAATATTTAAGTATAAGTAAAATCAAGAAATTAAAATTTGGCATGAAATTTTCTTATAATAAAAATGGAGGTATGTTATGAAAAAAATTGAAGCAATCATTAAACCTTTCAAGCTTGATGAAGTTAAAGATGCACTGACAAACATCGGAATCTACGGTATGACTGTTACAGAAGCAAAGGGATTTGGAAGACAAAAAGGTCATACTGAGTTATACAGAGGAGCAGAGTATGTAATAGATTTTCTTCCTAAGTTAAAAATAGAAGTCGTTGTTGATGATGCACAAGTTGAAAAAGTAGTAGAAGCTATAATGCAAGCCGCAAGAACCGGAAGAATTGGAGATGGAAAAATCTTTATCATTCCAATAGAAGATGTAATAAGAATAAGAACGGGAGAAAGAGGTCCGGAAGCTGTTTAATCTATAAAAAAGTTATTTTTTTTAAAGGAGGTTTTTTTAAAATGGCAATGATTCAGTGTCAGACACCTGATGACGTAATGCGTGTAATTTCAGAAAAAGGTATTGCTTTTATTGATTTTAAGTTTTCAGACCCATTTGGTCAATGGCAACATTTAACAATCCCTACTCACGAATTTAGTCTCCATTCATTTGAAAATGGAATTCCGTTTGACGGTTCATCAATAAGAGGTTGGAAAGGTATCCAAGAATCAGACATGTTATTAATTCCAGACCCTAAAACGTCATTCATCGACCCATTCATCGAAGAACCAACTTTATCTTTAATCTGTGATGCAGTCGACCCAATAACTAAAGAGCCATACTCAAGAGATACAAGACAAATCGCTAAAAAAGCTCTTGAATTTTTAAGGTCTACCGGTATTGGTGATATAGCTTACTTTGGTCCTGAGGCAGAATTCTTTATTTTTGATGATGTTAGATTCAGCTCAGGACCCAACCACGCTTACTACCAAGTAGATTCTGAAGAAGGATGGTGGAATACTGCAAGAGAAGAAAACCCAAATCTTGGATACAAAATACCTTACAAAAGGGGATACTTTCCGGTTTCTCCATTAGACAAAACTCATCATATAAGAATGGAAATGGTTAAAACACTTGAAGAAGTAGGTATTACAGTAGAAAGAGAACACCATGAAGTAGCTACAGCAGGACAAGGAGAAATCAACTTCAGATTTTCAGACATAATTGGCTCAGGCGATAACATCTTAAAATACAAATATGTACTTAGAAACGTTGGATACAGATATGGAAAGTTCGTAACATTTATGCCAAAACCATTAGCAGGTGACAATGGTAGTGGAATGCACTGTCACTTATCAATCTGGAAGGACGGACAAAACCTTTTTGCTGGTAATGGATACGGTGGATTATCAGAAATAGCTCTATATGCTATTGGCGGAATCATTAAACATGCAAGAGCTATCTGTGCATTCTCTAACCCAACTACAAACTCTTACCACAGATTGGTGCCTGGATTTGAAGCTCCTGTAAGACTTGCATACTCTGCAAGAAACAGGTCTGCTGCTATCAGAATTCCTGTTGGTGAGGCGTCTCCAAAGGCCAAAAGAATTGAAGTAAGATTCCCCGATGCATCTTCTAACCCATACTTAACATTTACAGCTCTATTGATGGCTGCTATTGATGGCATTGAAAATAAAATCCATCCAGGCGAGCCTCTTGATAAAGATATCTACTCATTACCACCTGAAGAGCTTGCAAACGTTCCACAAACTCCAGGATCTCTCCAAGAAGCTATCGATGCATTAAAAGAAGACAACGAGTTTTTACTCAAAGGTGGCGTAATGGACATGGACTTTATCAATATGTGGATTGAAACAAAACAAGCAGAGCAGGATGCAATCAGATTAGTTCCACATCCAAAAGAATTTGAACTCTACTTTGACGTTTAATTTACTATAATGCCCTCCCAAATGGGAGGGGTTTTGATTTTAAAAAATGTAAAAATGTCAAAATGTAAAGGACATTTTAAAATCTCTTAAACATCCTGAAGGCCATTAAACCAAAGGAGCTCCTATATTAAATAAATTTAGTCAATAAATTTTTAGTTTTTAAGCACCTTTTGACTTATATATATGAACAGAGTTTATTTCCCATCTTTTAAATACATAGATCTATAACATCTCGTAGCCTACGTTTCACGTTTAAATGTTTTAATAAAACCTAAAGTGTTATGATTATATACGTCGGGTGGGAAATTCAACAAAACATGAGATTCTTCGCTCGCTCATAATGACAAGCAAGGTTTTCCTTTTTCTAATGTTTATCAGTCAACCTTTTTCTGTCATCCTAAGGCCGTAAGCCGAAAATCTCATTTTTAAATTTTACAAAAACCCCTATTTTTTCACCTGATGTATATCTTGATAAAATCTTAAAGTGTTATAATTATATTTCAAAATAAGTATATATGAGGTATTTTTTGGACAGAAAGTTAATCATCACTAAAGGCATTAAAAATACATTTTATCTTATTTTAGAAAACAATATACCCGTTGAATTTAAGATAGAAGATATCGAGATATCTAAGCAAACTGGAAGTATATATAAAGGCAAGGTTTTAAGATACAGCCATGCAATGGAAGCTTTTTTCGTTGATATTGGAGAGGATAAAGAAGCTTTCTTACCAAAAAAAGATGTTTGCGAAGAAGTTTGTAAGAATACAGATAAAGGCTCTTCGATTTTAGTGCAAGTTAAAAGGTCTCCGGTTAGTACAAAAGGGGCAAAACTTTCCTGTAAAATTTCTCTTCCGGGTAAATATTTAGTACTACTTCCTCAAAGTAAAGGCAAAGTCTCTATTTCATCAAAATATGAAAATAATGACGAGAGGAATGAAATTAAAGAAAGAATAAAAAATCTATTGCATAAAATAAATCAAGAAAATTATGGTTTAATCATTAGAACCGCCGCAAAGGATGCACCGGATGAAGCAATTTTAGAAGATTTTAAATTTCTTATAGAATTATGGAACCAAATCCAAAAAGATTATAATAAGAAAAAAGCTCCTTCTATAATATATGAAGAACCTTTTAAAGCTTTTGCAATTTTAAGAGATTATGCAGGCTCATTTTCTGAAATAATCTCAGACGATGTGTCTATCTTAAAGATGATTAAAAAGTTTGTATCAGAAAATTTTCCAAATGCAAACATAAAAATGACTCCATACAGAAAAAGAAAAGAGTCGTTATTCTATGAATATGAATTAGACAAGCTGATAAATAAAATCCTGTCACCTTATGCATATCTAAAAAGTGGTTCCTATCTTGTAATTCAAGAAACAGAAGCGTTAGTAGTTATTGATGTAAACAGCGGAAGCTGTCATAAGCAGAAGAATTTAGAAGAAACGGCATTTAGAATAAACTTAGAAGCAATTCCTGAAATTGTCAGACAGATAAGACTTAGAGATTTAAGCGGAATAGTTGTAATAGATTTTATTGATATGGTAAATCAAGAGCACAAAGAAGTAATCGTGGAAAGACTTAAAGAAGAGTTTAAAAAAGATAAAAGACCTGTGAAGATTAAAGGATTAACACAGCTTGGACTTTTAGAACTCTCTAGAAAGAAGCTTGAAGAAAGTCTTATAAAACAGCTTTCAGATTACTGTCAGCATTGTTATGGAAGAGGATATATAAAATCTCAAGATGTAGTAATGTTTGAGCTTGAAAAAACAATTAATAAACTAAAACCATTTGCAAAAATGAAAATTATTATAAATCCGAAACTTTCCAGAGCTGTGGATAGTTTATTGGAAAATTTAAAACTAAAGGAGCTTGTAGAGATAGAGTATAATAATAAAATGCAGTTAGATAAATTTGAGGTTGAAAAAGTATTATGAAAAGATTTGTTGTATTTTTAATTTCAGGATTCGTTATAGCTTCTTGTGCAGATAAAGGTCAAAAACTCTATGAAGGGCAGGAAAAACTAAGTAAAGGTCTTGAACTTTATAAAAAAGGCGAGTATAAAAAGGCAAGAGAAGAGCTTAAAAATGCAATCTTTAAATCTCAAGGTTTAACACCTGACCAAATCATGGAAGCAAGATTTGCATTAGCGGACTCTTACTACAACAGGGAAGAATACATAGATGCAATAGTAGAATTCGAGGAGTTTATAGCACTATTTCCAACATCTCCAAAAGTGCCGGAAGCTTTATATAAGCTTGCCATGTCTTACCTTTTTGTATCCCCAGACTATAAAAGGGATATGACCTACGTAAACAAAGCACAAGAAAAAGCAGAAGAGATAATTTCAAGCTATCCAAATAGTAAATATGTTAAAGCAACAAAAGAGATCTTAAAGAAAGTAAACGAAATAAAAGCCAAACATACCTTGTATATTGCAGAAACATATGAAAAGTATGGAAAGCCATACTCAGCTTCTGTATACTATCGGGAAGCTTATACAAACTACAAAGATTACATAGAAAAAGACTATGTAGCATACAAACTTGCATATAATTTAGTCAATGCGGAAAACCAGTATGTAAGAGAAATAAACGAGCTAAGACAAAAAATAAAAGAATTAGATAAAAAAATCAATGAAGAGAAAGATTTAGAATCTAAAAATATACTTATTAATAGAAAGGCAATTCTTGAGCAAGAGCTAAACGTATATCTAACAAGAATAGAAGAATCAAAGCAGAGAGCAAAAGAGATTATAGAAAACTTTCCAAAAGCATTTCCAGATTCTAAGTACTTAGCAGAAGTCAAAAACCTTGAAAAAAGTAGCAATTTACAAAAATTATTAAGAAAAATAGATATCTTTAATTAAAGAGGTGAGATGGAAACATTAGAGATTGTAAAAAAAATAATTGAAAAAGCCGAAGAGAAGAAAGGTGAGGATATTGTAGTTCTTGAGATAGGAAAGATCAATCCTATCATTGCAGATTACATGATTATTATAACAGGGACAGTACCGATACATACGAGGGCAATTGCAGATAATATTATAGGCGGTTTAAAAGAATACGGAGTAATACCTCACCATTTGGAAGGATATACAGAAGGAAGATGGATTGCCGTAGATTACGGAGATATTATGATTAACATATTTCTACCTGAGCTTAGAGATTATTATAAGCTTGAGTGGTTATGGTCTGATGCTCCACGGGTAGAATATACAGCAGAAGGAATAAAACAATAAATGCCGATTGGTGTATTTGATTCAGGGATAGGTGGACTTACCGTATTTAAAGAGATAGCTGCAAGCTTTCCAAAGGTAGATTTATACTATCTTGGAGATACAGCAAGAGTTCCATATGGAAACAAATCAAAAACGACAATTATCAGGTATTCTGTAGAATGTGCCAGTTATCTATATCATAATTATAATGTAGATGCGATAGTAATAGCCTGTAATACAGCTTCTTCATATGCACTTGATACATTGAGAGAAATATTACCGATTCCTGTAATAGGCGTAGTTCAGCCGGGAGCAGAATCAGCTGTAAAAGTAAGTAAAAATAAAAAAATTGGTGTGATAGGCACATCAGCGACTATAAAGAGCAATTCTTACCTTGAGACTTTAAAAAGCTTAGACAAAGATTTAGAAGTCTATCAAAAAGCTTGCCCGTTGTTTGTTCCATTGGTAGAAGAAGGCTGGATAGATAATGAAGTAGCAAAACTAACAGTTAAAGAGTATCTTGACGACCTTGTCAAAACAGGAATTGATACACTTATACTTGGATGTACCCATTATCCACTTTTGAAAAACACAATAAAAGGTTTGTATCCGCATTTAAATATAGTTGATTCATCTGTAGCGATAGTGGAACACCTAAAAAACATAAAACTAAACATTGAAGAGACAGGAAAAAGAAAGATTTTTATAACCGACGAATCTCATGCTTTTGATAAGTTGAAAAATATGCTTGTTGGAGATATTAAGACAGAAAAAATAGAACTTTCAGACCTATGCTCTCTTTAAATCTAAGGAGAAAAAATGCTTAAAAGATACACAGTAAACTCACCAAAAACATTAAAAGATTTTATAGCTGAAAGCTTGAAAATTTCAAAAAATCAAGCAAAAGATATTATTGACAGTAGAAATGTTATTGTAAACAACAAAAGAGTTTGGATAGCATCACATAATCTAAAACCCGGGGATGTAGTTGAGATAGTTCAAAGTGAGCCAAAAAATGATTTAAAAATACTATACGAAGATGATTATATCATTGCAATTGACAAACCACCAACAATCGTAAGCGATAAAGAAAGTTCATCTGCAGAAGATTTGCTTAGAAAGAAATTAAAAAACGATAAAATAAAAGCAATTCATAGGCTTGATAAGGAAACATCCGGTGTATTACTTTTTGCAAAAGATTATAAAATCTTTGAAAAGTTCAAAGAGATATGGGAAGATAAGAACGTTTTAAAAATTTACTTAGCTATATCTCATAACGAAGCAAACTTTAAAGACTTTACGATCAATCATGATATAGAGGGAAAACAGGCTATTACTCATTTAAAAGTCTTAAGCAAAGGAAATGGCTTTACATACTTTCAGGTAAGAATAGAAACTGGAAGAAAACATCAGATAAGAAAACATCTTGCAAGTATAAGACATCCTATCGTTGGAGATAAAATTTATGGTATTAAAAAGTTTGAGAATAATTTAGTAAAAAGAGTAACAAGACAAATGCTCCATTCACATAAATTAGTGTTACCTCATCCTTATTTAAATAAAAAAATAGAAATAACTGCACCAATTCCATCAGATTTTAAGAATGTTTTGAACTATTTGAATGATATATGAGAAGTGATACTTCTTTGAATGTTGTTTAAAAAAGTATGAGATTTTATCTTCGGCAGCAGAATAACAAATAAGGCTAATTTTTGATATCATTCAACCTTTTAAAGGCTCCGTGTATTAAATATACTAAAAAATTTTTTTTAACTCCAAGAGAATAAGATTTTATGATATTTAATAACGAACAGGAGAGAAGAAAGGAAGGACAGATCGCTTGCTCTTCAGTGGTCTTATAAGACCGCTTTAGGGTGTTTTAGATTACCTTCTTACTTTCCTTGACCTGCAGTAAGACCATAAGACCATAAGACCTTTAAGCCTGTATTTAAACATGATGAAAAGTTATCAGGAAATTTCTCTTATGTATAGTATTTTATGAAGAATATAAGAATGTTTTTCGATAGAGAACTTTGTAAATCAAAACAGCTTACAATGCTACGAAATCAAAAAGAATCGTTAGCCTATGTGTCAAGTAAAAAAATAAAGAAAATTTAGAATATTACGATGAGCTAATTAGAAAAATAAAAAAAGTATAAAAGAACTTGAGAAAGAGATAAAATAATTGTCTAAGAAGAATTTTAAACAATAGGGTTTAGCAAATACTGCAAAGAATTATACGAAAGATTAGTAAGTAAAGGTAAGGCTAAAAAGTTAGCATTAGTAGCTGTAGCACTAAGTTATTAAGGCAGGCATATGGTGTATTAAAAAACAGAAGACCATTTGATGAAAATTTTTGCACTTGACATTTAGCATAGAACATTCTGAGGCTGTAAGTCCGAAGAATCTTCTTTTTTAATTTTTTTAACGACAAATTACTTACCCCAAGGTATTTTTTAGTATATAATCTGATATATACGTCGGGTGAGAAATTCATCAAAAACAAGAGATTCT
>NZ_ABZS01000018.1 GCF_000173615.1 Sulfurihydrogenibium yellowstonense SS-5
TTCTCAATGGTCTTCTGTTTTTTAATACACCATATGCCTGCCTTAATAGCTTATGTGCTACAGCTACTAATGCTAATTTTTTAGCTTTACCTTTACTTACTAATCTTTCGTATAATTCTCTGCAGTATTTGTTAAACCTTATTGCTGATAGTGCTGCCATGTATAGTATCTTTCTTGCATATGGATTTCCCATCTTTTTTATTGAACCACTTTTCTTTACGCTCGCTCCACTTTCATATGGGCTTGGATTTAAACCAGCATAGCTGGCTGCTTTCTTTACACTCTTGAATCTTTTAAATCCTCCAAACATTGCTATTACCACTCCTATAACCCTATCACTTATACCAGGTATACTTTTTAAAAGCTTGTATTCCTCTTGATAATTCTTCTTAGTCAACTCTTTTATCTCTTTTTCAAGTTCTTTTATGTTTTTTTCTATTTTTTCAATTAGCTCATCGTAATATTCCAAGTTCTCTTTCAATTTTTTGATTGGTATTGGTACATGACTTAAAGATTCTCTTTGATTTCTTAGGTTTGTAAGCTGATGCTGTAGGTCTTCTAATATCTTTAGTTTTACTTCTATTTCTTTTTCTACATCTGGTTTTGGTTTATAAAGCTCTCCATCGAAAAACGTTCTTCCATACTGTGCAATAAAGTATGAATCAGTCTTATCTGTTTTAACTCTTGTCATTTTAGCTTCCATAAATTTCCTTATTGAAAATGGATTTACTACTGCTACTTGATAGTTATTTTCATACAGATAATTAGCAAGCTTTAAATGATAAACTCCTGTATGCTCCATTATGATAAGCATATCTGACTTTTTAAACTTCTTAAGATAAGGCTTTATTTTCTTTTCAAACTCAACTGGGTCTGATTTAACTTCAAAGCTTTCTCTCTTGTTATCATACAAAACTGTAGCAGTAAATGAATTTTTAGATACATCTACTCCAACGACAATTTTGTAGCTATTCATAAAAGCACCTCCTTTCATAAAATACTTGACATGAGAGAAACTTCCTGATAACCTATCATCGTAATCAATACAGGCTTAAAAGCCTAATGTTCTGATTCAGGTTGCAGGAAGTAAAGGAAGGACAGTCTAAAACATTCTGAGCGGTCTTAAAAGACCAATGACAAAGACTTGATCTGTCCTTCCTTTTTTCTCCCATGTCTGTAATTATTATAAAGCTTATTCTCTTAAAGTTTAAAAATTTTTGGTATATTTAATATACGATGACACATAAGGTTATCCTTCCTTTAATGCGTATCATTCAACCTTTCGCTGTCATTCTGAGGACTTTAGTCCGAAGAATCTCACTTTTAAATTTTATAAAAATCACTAATTTCTCACCCAAGGTATAACCATACAATTCAATATTACATACAATATTACATAACAAGTAACAATGGCAGATTATTCTGATGGATTATCCTACTCTTCAAATTTCTTCTTATTTTGTCAAATTTTCTTAATACTTAAACTATAAATTCTGATAAATATCAGCATTATTATAATCAAACAGTGTTTGATTTTTTCATTTATTTATGTATAATATAATTAATACTAAAAAAGCGAGGTGAAGAAAATGGGATTTTTGAAAGAGTATAAAAAGCATGTGGAAGAGAGAGCAAAGCTTGGAATTCCACCTTTACCACTCACAGCAGACCAAGTTAAAGAAGTGGTAAAGCTGTTGCAACAAGTTCCTATAGTAGAAGAAGAGTTCTTAATGGACCTTCTTGAAAACAGAGTTAACCCTGGTGTTGATGAAGGAGCTTTTGTTAAGGCATCATTTTTAAATGATATTATTCAAGGAAAAGCTCACTCACCGGCTATCACACCCAAAAAAGCTGTTCAAATCCTTGGAACTATGATGGGTGGATATAACGTTAAGCCGTTAATTGACGCGCTTAGCCATAAAGACCCAGAGATTGCACAAGAAGCTGCAAACGCTTTGAAAAACATCTTACTTGTTTATGATGCATTTAACGATGTAGTTGAACTTTCAAAAACAAATAAGTATGCTAAAGAAGTTTTAGAGTCTTGGGCAAATGCAGAATGGTTTTTAAGTAAAGAGCCACTTCCTGAAAAAATAACTGCAATTGTCTTTAAAGTTCCTGGTGAAACAAACACTGATGATTTTTCTCCGGCAACAGAAGCACAAACAAGAAGCGATATTCCTCTTCACGCGTTAAGCATGCTGAAAGCAAAAATGCCAGATGCGATTGAAAAGATAAACGAGCTAAAAAAATCAGGATACCCGGTTGCATTCGTTGGTGATGTAGTTGGTACAGGTTCAAGTAGAAAATCAGCTGCCAACTCTTTAATCTGGCATATAGGAAAAGATATTCCACACGTTCCAAACAAAAGAACAGGTGGTATTGTAATCGGTGGCATCATTGCTCCAATATTCTTTAACACACTTGAAGACTCTGGAGCTTTACCAATCGAAGCTGATGTAACAAAATTAGAAACAGGGGATATTATTGAAATATATCCATACGAAGGAAAAATCGTTAAAAATGGTGAAGTTGTATCTACATTCAAACTAAAGCCAAATACACTACCTGATGAAGTTAGAGCTGGTGGTAGAATTCCATTAATCATTGGTAGAGGATTAACAAGAAAAGCAAGAGAAGCTCTTGGAATGCCAGAAGAAAACATATTCATCAAACCAGAGCAACCACCTGAAAAAGAAGGTGTTGGTTATACACTTGCTCAGAAAATCGTAGGTAAAGCCTGCGGAATGCCGGGTGTAAGACCGGGTATGTACGTTGAGCCTCAAACTCTAACAGTAGGTAGCCAAGATACAACCGGACCAATGACAAGAGATGAGATAAAAGAACTTTCAGCTTTAAGTTTTGGTGCTGACTTTGTACTTCAAAGCTTTTGCCATACAGTGGCATATCCAAAACCGGCAGACATTAAACTACAAAGAACATTGCCACAATTTATTGTAAGCAGAGGTGGTGTATCTTTAAGACCTGGTGATGGTATCATTCACTCATGGTTAAACAGGATGGTATTACCTGATACTGTAGGAACAGGTGGAGATAGCCATACAAGATTTCCTATTGGAATCTCGTTTGCAGCAGGTTCTGGACTTGTTGCGTTTGCAGCAGTAACAGGCACAATGCCGTTAGTAATGCCTGAGTCTGTATTAGTAAGATTCAAAGGAGAAATCCAGCCTGGTATTACAATAAGAGACCTTGTTAATGCTATACCTTACTATGCTATAAAACAAGGACTTTTAACAGTTGAGAAAAAAGGAAAGAAAAATATCTTTGCCGGCAGAATCTTAGAGATTGAAGGACTGCCATTCTTAAAAGTTGAACAAGCGTTTGAATTTACAGATGCATCCGCTGAAAGAAGTGCAGCAGCATGTACAGTAAGATTAGATAAAGAGCCGGTGATTGAATTCATTGAGTCTAACATCAAGCTTATTGAAGCTATGATTAAGGCAGGCTATCAAGACGCAAGAACACTTCAAAGAAGAGCTGACAAAATGAAAGCATGGCTTGATAATCCAGTTCTCTTGGAGCCGGACGAAAACGCAGAATATGCAGCGGTTATTGAAATAGACTTAAATGAAATAAAAGAGCCGATCGTTGCATGTCCAAACGACCCGGACGACGTTGCTACATTATCAGAAGTTCTTGCAGACGAAAGAAGACCTAAACAAATAGATGAAGTATTTGTTGGTAGCTGTATGACAAACATCGGACATTTCAGAGCTGTTGGAGAGATATTAAGAGGAGAAGGACAAATTCCTACAAGATTGTGGATTGTCCCACCTACAAAAATGGATGAAAGACAACTTATAGAAGAAGGTTACTACGCTATCTACGGAACAGCAGGAGCAAGAACAGAAGTACCCGGATGTAGCTTATGCATGGGTAACCAAGCAAGAGTGAAGGATGGAGCTGCAGTATTCTCTACAAGTACAAGAAACTTTGATAACAGAATGGGTAAAGATGCGAAAGTATACTTGGGAAGTGCTGAGCTTGCAGCTATATGTGCCATCCTTGGAAGACTTCCAACCTTAGAAGAGTATCACAATATCATGGCTAAAAAAATAGCCGGAAAAGAAGATCAAGTCTACAGATACTTAAACTTCCATGAATTGCCGGAAGAAGAATTAGAATACCTAACTGCATAAAAGCTGCTGCATAAAAGCTAACTAACGCCGTGGGCTACAAGCCTACGGCTTTTTTATTTTAAACAACTGTTTAATTCGTAAGCTTTCTGTTAAACCCGAGAGTGCGACAAAAATTTTTGCCAGATTACTTTTTTGTCGACCTGAGGACCTTAGGCTAAAGGATCTTATTTCTAATGTTTTTGAAAAGTGAAAAGAGAGAAAAAGAGGATATTCTCCGCCGGCTGAAGAATGACAATGTAGGTTCTTGTAAGCAGTCTCACTTTCTCTAAGAAATAATAGTTTTTTTGATAATTTTATTTCTGATACTTTTTGTTGCTTGTCTCCTATCATTATAGTTTTTTAATTTTTTGTAGTAAGGTTTTTTAATTTAAGATTTCTATTAGTGGCAATCTGGGTCTATATTTAAAGTTTTATATCTAAAAGGTGTCTTTTCTAACTTTTTATCATTGATCAGATAAATTAAACATTTTTTAACTTAATTCTTAAAGCAAAGGGAGCCTTTTAGCCCCCCATCGATTTAATTAACTGTTTTGAGCTAAAGCATCCATTAATTCTTGTGTAGAGCCATCGAAAACATAAACGTTTGTGTATCCAAGAGCTTCTAAATATCCCATGACTCTGTTTGCAAATTTTACCAAGTTGCATGTAGTTATGATAACAGCATCTTTGTCTTGTGGAAGCCTGTCTAAGTGCTTTGTAAATTCTACTACCGGAGTATAAAGAGCGTTTTTAATGCCTGCTTCTTCCATTGTTTTGCCGCTTACTTTTGCCGGTGGTCTAACGTCTAAAATGATAGCTCCATTATTGTAGAGTTCTTTTACCTTTTCAAGGTCTATCATTCCAAGATTTGGCTTTTGTTTGTCAGCCTCAATCGCTTTTTCAATGTTTTGAATTAAATTTTCTACCATCTTACAACCTCCTTATAAAGTTTTTATAATTTTATAATACCAATGTTAAACTTTTATTAAAATGAGGTTAATCATCATTAACCATTATAACCAAATCTTGATTTTTAAGTTCAAAAACTTTTCCTTCAACAGTCAAGATTGGATTTATCCACTTTTTATAATGAATATTTTCAAAGCTTATTTGATAAGTAAAATCTTTTATAATATCAAACTCTGATAAAAACTCATCTGAAAACTTCTCTCTTTTTTCTGTAAGTAAAACTTTATACTCACAACCTTCTTTATTCATGATATTTAGAATCTTTTTTGACTCAAAATCTGCAAAAAGATAGCATTTTCCATTGTCTGTAAATAAAACTACCGGATAAACTTTATTTTCAAACACATAGATTTTTGGAGATAAGTCAGACTTACTGAAAATTAAAAATACAACTGCCAAATTCGTAGATAATGCAATCTTTTGAGTTTTGTTGAGGTTGTAAATTAAAATAAAAGTTAGTGTAGCAAGATAGATAAAAATGAGCCATATACTTGGACTAAATCCTGTAAAGTAGAGTCCTAAGCTACTGAAAAATTTCACTATCTGGATAAATATTAGTGTGAAAAAGTCCATAATCTTAACTAAAAAAGAAATTTCAAATCCTGTAAGCAAATTTAAGACTGAAATTGTAAGTAGTGGATAAAGAGGTAGCGAAGCTATCGGCGTTGCAAAGATTGTTGTAGGTGAGAAATTGCCAAAGTAGTAAAGTATAACCGGTAGAGTAAACAGCGTTGCAAAAAGTGAAGAAATTAAAACTTTTTGCCAATTTTCTAAATCTTTAAAAACTTCAAAAGTTAGTATTATTCCAAACACTGCCAAAAAAGAGAGCTGAAAAGATACAGAAAACAAACTTTCTGGGCTGAAGAAAACAAAGATAAAAGAAGTAAAAAACAGAATGTTTAAACTGTTGTTTTTTAGATAGAAAAGCTTAGAAATTATGTAAAGCAAACTCATAAAAACAGCACGGACAACCGGAATACCAAGACCTGTTAAAACTCCATAGACAGGCAAAATTAAGCCAAGAGTCATAAGTCTTTTTCTTTCAGATAAAAAGAAAAGTATAAAGCTTAAAGATAAAAATAGTATTGCAATATGAGAGCCTGAAATAGCTATTAGATGAGCTAATCCTGTTTGATAAAACGGCTTTTTAGTCTGTAAATCTAAATATCTCTTTTCGCCAAATATTAGAGCCGAGCCAACCTGAAATGTTTCATAGCTAATTGCATTTTGTCCGTAATTGCTTATACAGTTTTCACGATATTTTAAAATCGGATACAGAAAGTTGTCAGAGTTGTCAACTTTTAAAAAGTATCTGGTAGGCATTAAAACCAAATTTCCATCTTTTTCTTTAGCTTTTCCTAAGAAAGCTATCCTTGATAAAAAATATATATTCTCTTCATACTTTGCAAAAACTGGAAAAGTTTTACCTATAAGCTGCTTCTCTGATGAGTTTATTACTTTGCAGTTAAAGATGCTTCCAAATCCTAAATAATCAGGAAAAGAACTTACTACACATTCTACAAAAATCGGTTGATTTATCTGCAATACTGGTTTTTCTTTGTAAGAAATACTAATTCCAAGTAAAAATATTGCAAGGTTTAAGACCAAAAATCTTATAACGCCATTGAAGACAAAGGATAAAATTATTACTAAAATTGGTACTAAGATGGAAATGTTTAAATTCAGATATTTGTTTAAAACTACAGCTAAGGACAGGTTTATAAATAAAACTACCCAAGGGTAAATCATTTTTTAATCGCTTTTATAACCGCCGGCAAGATTGAAATTATGATAATTCCATATATAAATAGGCTAAAGTTTTCTTTTACAAACGGTAAATTACCTGTAAAGTATCCAAGAGTTAAAAATAGCGTAATCCACAAAAAACCACCAACAAAGTTATAGATAAAAAATTCTCTTTTATCCATCTTTCCAATTCCTGCAACAAACGGAACAAAGGTTCTAAAAATTGGTAAAAATCTTGAGATGATTACCGCCTTTCCGCCATGCTTTTGAAAAAACTTTTCAGTTTGAATTATGTATTCTTTTTTAACAAGATTTTTCTCTATAAGCTTATTTCCAAAATAGTAGCCTATATGAAAGTTAACTAAATTTCCTAAGATAGCTGCAATTAATAGTAAAAAATAAACAGTCCAAAAATTTAAACTTCCCTTCCCTGCAAAGCTTCCAACTACAAACAAGAGAGAGTCTCCGGGTAAAAATGGAGTAATTACAAAGCCTGTTTCAGCAAAGATTATAAAAAATAAAATCAGATAAACTAAACTGCCGTAATTTTGTATGATTAAGTCTAAATATTTGTCTATATGAAGAATAAAGTCTAAAATTTCCAAATTGACTCCTTACACTTAAAAATTTTAAATTTTTATAGCTTTACCAATAGAAGCGAGACTTATTAGCCACTGTTGTCCAATCTCTTTTTCTTTTCTATAATAAGCTTAATTTTAAATGCAGTGTATATATAATAAGATATTGTAGCATGAAAATTAAAGGTTATTAACCAAAAATTGAGAGTGTTTAAAAATTTTTATAAGTTTACCTTGTTTGTCATCCTGAGGCCATAAGGCCGAAGGATCTCTTTTTCGAATTATATAAAAATCACTAATTTCTCACCCAAGATATGGGAGTTGACTAAATTATCTGTAGCTATAAATGGCTATCTTTCTTATATTCAAAAGCAATTTTTTAATCTTTGATTTTTGAATTTATCTTCAAGGATGATTTTTTTAACCTTTCCTTTTTATCTTCTCATTGATTTGTTTTTACCCTTTTAATATAACTACACTTATATTAAAAATTACAGATTAGATTATAGAGTGTAATTTTACTATTCTTTGTTTAATATCCCGTAATAGTGTTCCGAAATTCTCATAAGCTTACCTTTCCGTGTAATCCTGAAGCTGTAAGCTAAAGGATCTTTTTTTTTAAAATTAAGAAAAACAAGAGATTCTTAGCTAACGCTTAGAATGGCACCATTGGGTCGTTCTTTGTCATCCAGCAGCGAAGTGTAAGATCTCAAGCTTTATTGTGTTTTAAAAGGAAGAAAACAATAACAAAAGATTCTTCCCACGGCTGCAGAATGACAAAGAAGGCTTCCATTCCTATAATGCCCATCAGTCAACCTTTCCTTTTCATCCTGAGGACGTAAGTCCGAAGGATCTTTTTTATTAAATTTTATAAAAACTACTAATTCTCACCCAAGGTATATTTAAATATCTATAAAAATCACTATTTTCTCATTCAAACCATGTTAAAATATTAGTAATTAAAATAAACTTGGAGCTTATCATAATGAAAGTAGTTATACTTGCCGGTGGAAGTGGGACAAGACTTTTTCCATTATCCAGAAAAAACCTGCCAAAGCAGTTTTTAAAAATTGCAGATAATCAATCACTCTTCCAAAAAACCATAGATAGAGCTTTAAAAATAGTAAAAAGTCCAAAAGATATAATAATCATAACAAACAAAGAGTATATTTTTCACTTAAAAAGCCAGCTGAGAGAAATAAATCATTCTGAAAAAGATTTTCACATTATCACTGAACCAGTAGGAAGAAATACAGCACCAGCCATAGCTTTGGCAGTTAAATATCTAACAGAAAAACAAGAAATACCATTTGATGAAACTATTTTTATATCACCATCAGACCATATTATACAGCCTGACAAAGAGTTTGTGGAGTATGTTAAAAAAGCAGATGAGCTTGCAAAGGAAGGATATATAGCAACCTTTGGAGTAAAACCTACAAAGCCGGAAACTGGTTACGGTTATATAGAAGCTGGAGAAAAGATAAGAGATGGATACAAAGTCATAAAATTTCATGAAAAACCATCTATAGAAAAAGCTACAGAATATCTGATGAAAGGAAATTTTTATTGGAACAGCGGAATGTTTACATTCAGCATTCAAACAATCCTTGAAGAGTTTAAAAATCATAGTGAAGAAATATATCAAATGATAAATGATAATAGTTTTGAAGAACTTCTTAAAAACTTTGATAACATGCCGGATATATCGATAGACTACGCAGTAATGGAAAAGACGAACAAAGCAGCAGTAATTCCGATGAACATTACGTGGTCAGATGTTGGTTCATGGGACAGTGTATATGAGATACTTCCAAAGGATGAAAATCAAAACGTGAAAGTTGGTAAAGTAATAGATATAGACACAAAAAACAGCATGATAATAGGAAATAAAAGAGTAATATCCACAATAGGGCTTGAAAATCTCACAGTAGTAGAAACTGATGACGTTATCCTGATAGCTAAACAAGGAGAAGGGCAAAAAGTAAGAGAGGTAGTAAATAAGATAAAGAATGATAAAGAGCTTAGCTATTTAGTAGATCTACACACTACAGTTTATAGACCATGGGGAAGCTATACAGAACTCGAAAAAGGAGAAAGATACAGAATAAAAAGAATAACTGTATACCCGGGAGAGTCTTTGAGCTTACAGATGCATTATCACAGAAGTGAGCACTGGATAGTGGTAAAAGGCACTGCAAAAGTAGTTTTAGAAGAAAACGGAGAGATAAAAGAATACTTTGTTCATGAAAATGAAAGTATATATGTTCCAAAAACAACTAAACATAGATTAGTTAATCCAGGAAAGATTCCGTTAGAGCTAATAGAAGTACAAGTTGGTGAGTATGTGGAAGAGGATGATATTGTAAGATTTAATGATGTGTATGGAAGGTGTTAGGAGAGTTATTTAAGGCTGGTTAATAACCTTAATATTAGAGATAAAAAATCATGCGAGAAGCTAAAAAATTAGAGGATATTATAAAAGAATTACCAGAAGATTTAATAAAAGAAGTTGAAGACTTTGCATTGTTTTTGTTAGAAAAAAGAAAAAGAGAGGAAACAGAAAAGAAAAAACCAACTCTTTCATGGGCAGGCGGGCTATCTGAATTTAAAGATAAATATACTTCTGTTGAATTACAGCATAAAGCCTTAGAATGGATGGTTAATAAAGCAAAAGTTTAATCTTGATTTTGACGATGCTTATCAGTATGTAGTGGCAGAAAAGTTTGGTTTAACCATTGTAAGCTTTGATTCTGACTTTGATAAAACATATCTTGGGAGAAAGACACCAAATGATTTGATATGACAGTTAGTATAGGTCATATTTAGATAATATTAGGAGGAGGTTTCTCCAAAAATCCACACCGTCATTTTGCAGCGATGGGAAGAGTCTAATTTTTTGTTTTTAAAAAAAGAGATCCTTCAGCTTACAGCCTCAAAATAACGTGGAAAGGTATACTTAATTTTTGATATGATAGCAGGCTTATGGTAAAATGATTAGTTAAAAAGTACTTTGAGGGGGTTGTAAATGGAGAAAAACAATACATGCAATGACGGGATTGATTTATTTGAACTGTTTCAAAAACTCTATAAACAAAGAAGGACAATATTAGGAATTACTGAATAGGTATTGCAATATAAAATCCATGAATATAAAAAATTACAAAGAAAAGCTTTTTAAATCCGATGCAAGAAAAAGACTGATTGAAAATTTTTTATCTTTATCAGTACTTCAGATTGCTAATTATATATTACCTTTAATTACTTTGCCTTATCTTGTTAGAGTATTAGGACCTGAAAATTTTGGACTTATTGCTTTTTCGCAAGCTTTTATTGGATATTTTATGATACTAACTGATTATGGTTTTAACCTTTCAGCTACAAGAGATATATCTATAAATAGAGAAAATAAAGATAAGGTTTCTGAGATATTCAGCTCTGTTATGATAATTAAACTCGCTTTAATGATAATATCTTTAATTTTAATGTCTGTTATAATATTTTCGTTCGAAAAGTTTATACATGATTGGATAATTTATTACTTAACATTTGGAATGGTTGTGGGGCAGGTTTTGTTTCCAGTATGGTTTTTTCAAGGTATGGAGAAAATGAAGTATATAACATTTTTAAATATTCTTGCAAAAGTTATATTTACTGTTGCTATATTTGTGTTTGTTAAAGAAGCGTCTGATTATTTGTATGTGCCGTTATTAAATAGTTTGGGTTTTATAATTGCAGGGATACTGGGTTTATGGATTGTGTTTAGAGACTTTGAGATTAGTTTTAAGTTTGTAGGCTTGGAAGAGTTAAAGAGGCAGTTAAAAGAGGGGTGGTATATATTTATATCTCAAGTTAACATTACATTTTTTAACAACACAAATGTAATTATTTTAGGATCATTTACAAACAATACCATAGTCGGATATTATTCTGCTGCAGAGAAACTAATTAGAGCTGTTATGGGTCTACAAATACCATTAATAAATTCTGTATATCCAACTATGTCAAAATTATTAAAAGAGGATATTAATAAAGCTGTAGCTTTTGGTAAGAAACTTTTAATTTACGGAACTTTCACTTATGTAACTCTTATCAGTATAATTTTGCTTTTATCGAATGAAGTTATAATTTTATTACTTGGAGATAATTTTACAAATAGCGAAATTATTTTCAAAATAATGCTAATAATACCAATCACCGTTTTTATCAATAACATATATGGCACACAGTTTCTTATAAATATAGGGCATAGCGATAAGTTTTCTAAAATTATTATAATAAGCGGAATGTCAAATCTAATACTATGCCCTATATTGACATATTTCTTTAGTTATATTGGTACAGCTATTTCATGGGTTATAGCAGAATTTTTCGTCTTATACGGAATGTATTATTATACCACTAAATACATAGAACAATTAAAATTAAAGTATATTTTAAGATTTGAGAGACATTGATTATGAGTGTTAAAATTTATCCAAATACAAACATTTTTATTGCCTGTCCTGCTAATACCGCAACTGGTGGGCCAGAGCTTTTACATCAGCTTACTTATCATTTGAGAAAAGATTTAAGTATTCATGCTTACATGTATTATTATAATTTCGATGATAGAAGATTTGAAACTCCTGTACATCCAGAGTACAAGATGTATGGAAATCCTTTTGTTACAAATTTGAATGAAATTGAAGACATTGAAAAGAATATAATTATAGTTCCTGAAGTGCGAGATGGAATAAATTTACTACAACATTTCAAAAACATAAGAAGAGGTGTTTGGTTTTTATCCGTAGATAATTATTATTTATCCCAATTAACAAAAAAAGATTTTTTTATTCCAAGAGCTATAAATAAGATAGCTAAATTTCTTTTTGGAAAACCATTAATAAATTTTGATATTACTTCAGAAGAAATTCTAAAGAAGCTCGTAGAAAAATATGATTATATAAAAGATCCATTATTAAAACTAGCAAATTTTTATATGAGCAATTCCTATAGAGGTTTAAAATGGTTTAGCGATTTAAAACCTATGTATTATCTACCGGATTACTATGTAAATATTAGATTTATTGAAGAGAGTTATGCGTTAAATTTGAATAGCAAAAAAAATATTGTTGCTTACAACCCTAAGAAGGGGTATTCATTTACAAAAAAAATAATCAAATTTGCAGATGATATTGTATTCGTCCCTATAGAAAATATGAAGCGTGAAGAAGTGATAAATTTATTAAAAGAAGCGAAAGTTTATATAGATTTCGGACACTTCCCAGGTCCAGAAAGAATACCTAAAGAAGCTGCTATGTTAGGATGCTGTGTAATTACTGGTAAAAGAGGTTCTGCTTCATTTTTTGAAGATGTTCCTATTCCTAATGAATATAAGTTTGAAGACAGAGAAGAAAATATTCCAAAGATTGTAGATAAAATAAAAGATTGTTTTGAGAATTTCGAAGATAGATATAAAGATTTTGAATACTATAGACAAATTATAAAAAATGAACCACAAAAATTTATAGAAGATTTAAAGAAAATTTTTATAAAGCTTGAAAAATGAACTACCCAAAAGTTTATATAATACTTTTAAACTATAATGGCTGGGCTGATACGGTAGAGTGTTTGGAGAGTGTTTTAAGAAATGATTATCCTAACTATCAAGTTATTGTAGTAGATAATAACTCACCAAATAATTCTATGGAATATTTAAAAGCTTGGGCTGAAGGAAAGCTTGATGTTTGGGTTAATCCAAATAATTCTTTAAGAAATTTATCATTTCCTCCAGTTTCAAAACCATTACCTTATGTTTACTACACAAGAGAAGAAGCAGAAAAAGGCGGAAATCCTGAGATAGAGGAAGAATTAAAAAATAAAATACCTAAGGATACAACTTCTAAGTATCCATTAGTATTTATACAAAGTGGTGATAACTTAGGTTTTGCAGGTGGAAATAATGTAGGGATAAGATATGCATTAGTAAAAAATGATTTTGATGTTGTTATTCTTTTAAATAATGATACAGTGATAAAAAGAGATGCTATTTCAATTTTAGTCAATGCAAGATTAAAGTTTGGAGAACAGGCAATATACGGTGGAAGAATATATTATTACTCAGATCCAGAAAGGTTGTGGTATGATGGAGGAAAGTTTAATGAGTGGCTAGGAAGGACAATTCATTTAAATAAAGGCAAGCTAAAACATGATATAAAAATTAGCTCTCGGATAAAAGAAGTGAATTTTATCACTTTTTGCTATGTTCTAATTCCTAAATTCATTTTAGACAAAATTGGTTTACTCGATGAGTCTTATTTTATGTATGTAGAAGATTTAGATTATTCTTATAAGGTATGGAAGTATGGATACAAATTATATCATGTAGTTAATTCAGAAATTTGGCATAAGGTAGGGGCGAGCTCAGGAGAGGAGGAAGTAAGCGAGTTCTCA
>NZ_ABZS01000017.1 GCF_000173615.1 Sulfurihydrogenibium yellowstonense SS-5
GACAAAAATTGGTTTTCTCTTTCTACATCTATAGCAACGCCAAGAAGTGTATTTATAAGCACCAGACCATCAGCTCCTGCAGATACACAAGCATCAGCAGTATCAAGAATATTGCTAACATTTGGACTTAATTTAACAAGAAGTGGTTTTTTTGTAATTTTCTTCATTTTATAAACAAGATTATATAAAACCTCCGGGTCTGTTCCAAATGCAATTCCGCCTTTTTTGACGTTCGGACAAGATACGTTTAACTCAAGTCCATGTACTCCATCCGCTTTATCAAGCCTTTCTGCTACTGCAAGATATTCATCTTCATCTTCTCCAAAAACATTAGCAAATATTTTAGTGTCGTATTCTTTTAATTTAGGAAGTGTTTCATTTATAAAATAGTCAACTCCCGGATTTTGAAGACCAATTGAATTCAACATTCCAGCAGGCGTTTCTACAATTCTCTCCGGCATATTTCCCTTTCTTGGCTTTAATGATAATCCTTTAACCACTATAGCACCAAGCAATGATAAATCGTATATTTTTGCAACTTCAAGACCATAGCTAAAAGTTCCTGAAGCTGTCCATACAGGATTTTTAAATTCTAAGCCAAAAAGTGTATGTTTGAGTTTATTCATGAGCTAACCTCAGTTAGATGGTAAAATAATATCTTACACTAAAAAATATGGAGTAGCAAATGAAGACAGTACTACTTACAGGTGCAGCAGGTTTTATTGGTTGGAAAACTGCTGAATTTTTATTAAAAGAAGGTTATAAAGTTATTGGCGTAGACAATCTAAACAACTACTACGATGTAAGATTAAAAGAGCACAGAAAAAAAGACCTTGAGAAGTATGAGAATTTTAAATTTTATCCAGTTGATATTGAAAATCTTCAAGCTTTAGAGATTCTTTTTAATGATTATAAATTTGATGTAGTGATTAATTTAGCAGCAAGGGCTGGCGTAAGATACAGCATGATAAACCCTTATGTTTATATGACAACAAACGCAAACGGTACATTAAATTTACTTGAATTGATGAAAAAATACAGCGTTAAAAAGTTTGTCCTTGCTTCTACCTCTTCATTGTATGCTGGACAACCAATGCCATTTAAAGAAGACCTGCCTGTAAATACACCGATATCTCCTTATGCTGCATCAAAAAAAGCTGCAGAAGTGATGGCTTATACTTATCACTATCTTTATGGAATTGACGTATCAGTTGTAAGGTATTTTACAGTTTATGGTCCAGCCGGCAGACCTGATATGAGCATTTTTAGATTTATAAAATGGATTGATGAAGGAAAGCCAATTATTTTATACGGTGATGGTTCTCAATCAAGAGATTTTACATACGTTGATGATATTGCAAGAGGCACTATTTTAGCAACTAAAGAGCTTGGCTATGAGATTATAAATCTTGGTGGTGGCAAAAATCCTATAAGTTTAAAAAGAGTTATTGAAACCATTGAAGCACATCTTGGTAAAAAGGCTGTTATTGATTATAGACCTTTTCATAAAGCAGATTTAAAAGAAACTTGGGCTGATATTACAAAGGCTAAAAATCTTCTTGGCTGGGAGCCAAATGTAAGCTTTGAAGAGGGTATTAAAAAGACTGTTGATTGGTATTTAGAAAATAGAGATTGGCTTAAAGATGTAGAAGTTGGAAATGAGTAAAGCACGGAGTTTTTTTAACTTTAGTTATTCATAAACAAACTTTTTCAAATTTGCCCTTAACAAGTTTAAACGACAGATTAGGTATTTTGCTATTTATTTTACTGCCTATGTTTATAAAATAGCTTACGTTTTTAATCTCAGGAATGTTTTTTGTAAAATCAAATTCTGCAAGAAGCTTAAGTTCTCCTTCAAATTTAATCTCTGGCGAAAATTCAAGAAATTGTTTTATATTCTTATTGTCATCTAAAGTTAGACATCCATATTCGTCAATATTCCAATTCTTAAGCTCATTCTTAAGCTCATCATTATCTTTTGATTCAATCTCTCTATCATAGACTAATTCAAGCTCTCCAAAGCCATATTTTACATCTCCACCTATATAGATATTTAGACCTTTTTTAAGGAAATCGGACAGATCATTTTTAATGAAATCAGGCAGATCATCTTTAATACCCAAAATTCCAACCCAATATAACTGCTTTTTTTCTTTTTTACTTTCTTTTTTATTTTCTTCTTTGATTTCTTTTTTACTTTGAGGTAATAAAACTTCTATTTCGTGTAAGCTTTCTTCTTTAGCACTTCTAAGTCCTGGAATTATAGCAGTAGAGACAAAGGTATCGGTAAATTCATATCTAAACTTATCTTCTGAGTATTCTCCAAGATAAAGTAAACCATTTTTATAATTAGGAAATAGAATATTGAGTTTAAGTTTATTGTTTTTATTTTCATAAAAAGACGGATAAAAACAAGTGATAGTCTCAAAAAGTTCTTGATTACCGCTTAATTTACTTTCTTTTGAATACTGGTTAAATGTTATTGTTAAAGCTCCCCACATTGTCCATCCGGGAATAAAAATCTCGGTTTTGTTTACAATGCCCCATTTTGTAGAACCAATATGAATAGGCTGATTTTGTTTAAATACAAGTTTATACCATTTTATTTTTTTCTCCATTTTCTTCTCCATTTTTATCTCCCTTAGCCTTTGCATGGTATATGGCATAAATTAAAACTTTTTCTAAAAGTTCTTTCATAAAGAGAAGTTTATTCAAGTCTTGTGCGAGGTCTTGGAAGTATTTATTAAGAATTTGGTTCCTCTTTTTCTCTTCTTTTTTTATCTCTTCTTTTATTTTTTCTTTTATTTCTTCTTCATTTTTATTTCCTTTATTGCTTCTCTTTTCTTTTAATTTTTGGTTTAATTTATCTATATCATCTGTTGATTTTGCAATTTCTTTTAAGACTTCATTATAATCTAATTTTTTAGAAGAAAACTCGCTTAAATTACTAATTATTTCCAGAAGTCTAAAACACTTCTGTTTTTTCATTTCTTCTTCATTTTTAGAAAATTTACATTCAAATTTATCTTTTGCATATACCCACATTGCATAAACACCATCACTGGCAAGAACTCCAAGAAGTTTATTTAGCTCATTTTCTTCAAATTTTTCCGAAAGCTCAAAGGATAGTTTATAAATTTTTGATTCTAAATTCATTATTGACCTCCTTAGATATTTTTCTATTGGTTATTTTGAGAACCTGACCCACTGGGAGATGGAGAAGTTTTATCACAATTCTTATTTTTTATTTCTTCAATCTGAATTTTTAATCTTCCAAATCCTCTTGTAGTCATTCCACCAATACCAAGAGTTTCAAAGAAATGATTAGATTCTTTTAATGCACATTCTAACTCATCAATAGATGGCAATGGTTCAAGCTTATTATCAATACCTACAAAACTCTTCTTATCAAAAATTCTGATGTTTCCGTATAAAATAGTTCCTCTTGGGATTGCCTCTGATGTAAATAAAGCTCCTTCCTTTGCCGCTCCAGTAATTGGGTCTATTGATACAGATGTTCTAATTTCAAGATTTGAATTTACTATCTGAGAAAATAGATTGTCTGGGACAATAACTATATCTTTATCGTTTAATTGAAAGTTTCCAAATTGGATATTATTGTTTAAGCTTACAGAATGTTGTTGTTTGTCAACTTCTAAGTAAAGCCAGCCAAGATTTATATGCCCTTCGTTTCCATTTTTAGTTAAAACTTTATTTCCAGCTGGACTACTATTATTACTATTTAATCCAGCCTCTTTTAACTTTTCTACCGTTGTTATCCACCTTGTCCCATACATAGTAAAAACAGGGAAAAACAAAATATTTAAATCACTGAAATAGATCATTCCTTGCCAGCTTATATCTTTTTTTGAAAAGCCAAATCCTTTACAGACTAAACAATGTCCACAGTGTCCTGTTTTACTTTCTCTGGACTCATCTAATATCTTATTAGGTTCATCATCTTGCCCAGCACATTTAAGTCTAATATACTTATTATTTTCATAGTCAGTTATCCACCCAGGACTACTATCAATGAATATTTCACTGACTTTCTTATATGTGCCATTATCATCTTTTCTATTTGCTATATTTCTATAATCATCTTTAATCTTGCTAAACATCTCCAATACAATATAATATCTCCATACACCAGCAAGGCTGGAGCCGGGTATTTTTGGAACTTTTGTTATTGGGTCTCTAACGATAGTATTATCTACTCTACCTATGGTATATCCACCTGTTCCTATATACACTGGGTCTGTTGTTATTGCAAAAACTTGATAATTTTTTACAAAATCGCTCATTTTAAACCTCCTTTAAAGCTTTATGCCAAAATTCAAACATATCTATAAACATTTTTATTTTTTCCTTTGATATTGACTTTTCTATTTCTTGATGAGTTAAATCTTTATCTTCAAAGCCAAGCCAATTTTGAATAAAGGTTTTAACTTTTTCTGATTTTTCTGGTTCAAGTGTATTAATAATAACTGATGCTAAAAACTTTTTAGTTCCATCGTCTAATTCTTCTTCTGCTGACGCTTTTTCATAGAATATATTGATAATGTTGTGTAATTTTGATGAGCTTGACCCTTCTTTAAATGCTTCTTTGAATTTTTCAAATGTATTAAAATGCTTTTCTATATTGTATGGTCTATTAACTTTTAAATCTGCTTTTCTCTTACAATTTTCGGACTCTTCATAATAAATATCGTTTCTTCTTATGCTTGTGTCTAAAAATTCAAAGTCAAACGTGTTTGGTATGTATTTGATTTTTTCATCAGCTTGAAGTTTATCTATACTTTTAAGCAGATATTCTTTATCATCCTTAGGAGAAATGTAAAATTTATAATCTTCATTGCTTAAATCTCCAAAGTATAAAGAATAATATTCTTTAGGATTATTAGAGTTATTTTTATCTTGATTTTCTTTCTCTTCTGTTTTTTCCTCTTTTAGTTTGTCATTGAATATTTTTTTAAAATCTTTAACCTCTATTTTTTCCCATAATTTTTCTCTACCTTTAACATCTCTTCTAATTTTCCTTAATGCATTTATTCCAACATATAAAGGTTGTTTATAATCTTGAATGATTACTCCAATGTGAAGTGGTAATTTTCCGTAAACATATTTAAAATACTCATCATAAAGGGTTTGGGTGTTTTTAATAAGATTTTGAACATATTCTGCTGGAATAATAAACTGCCAGCTTATAGGTGTTGGGTCTATGATAGACATATAAGGTTTGTAGTATTCTGTTTTTGCATCTTGCAGTTTTAAATTAACTGTTTCATCATTTTCAAGTTTTAGTGTTAATTCTTTGTTCTCACCTTTAAGTTTCTTTTCTATTAGTTCAGGGTCGTAAGTAATTAAATAGCATTTTTTCTTTTCTATCCAAAACTCTAAATTATTATAGACAGCTTCTCCTTCATAGTTTATATCCTCATTTTTCCATTCCCAATAAAGCCTAATTCTTCTGCTATTTGGAATATTTGCCACATCCAGTAATTTTTCTTCTATCTCTTTGAAAAATTCTTGTGTGCTTTCCCAAATTCTTCTAATTCTTGCAGGTGATGGGTTTTTTCTAAGTAAAAATTGGAGTAAAATAGTAGCTAAAAAGTCTATATCTTTTTCGTCAAGCTTTTCCCAATTAATTTTTCTATTTTCAAAATCTATTTTATTTTTTAATGGTTTTTTATTTTGTTCATCCCAATCTCCTAATGCTTTATAAATAAATTTTTCCCATCTATCACCGATTGAGCGTTCAAAAAGGACATTATAAATTTGCATCATTGTAAACCCAAAAGCAAACGAGAGCTTTATAAAATTTACAAAATCTTGATTTTCTTTGAATTTTTGGAAATTGGTAATTTTATTATTTTTAAATTTTATTTCTTCGCCATTAGCGAACTCTTGTAAAGCATTTATCCAATCGTTTTTATTTTTATTTATTGAGCTTAAAATTAAATCTATACTTTCCCAAAATGTGCTTTTTAGCTCATCTTTATCTTGTGTCAAAACAGTGCTTAATTTTTTTAAACCATCAAGAATATCTTTGAGAATTTCTTGAATGCCCTCATCAAATAAATCTATAAATTTTTCTATTATATCTTTATAATTATTATTTTTTATTTCTTTAACTAACAAATTTAATCCTGTGTCAGATAATTCTTTATATTTATTTATTAATGACATAATGACACTATTTTTTGTAAAGAAATCTTCCTTCCTTATCAACATACTACTTAGCAAATCCCCATTTAACCAATCCATTAATTCAAATTTCATTACTACGAGAGCTAATCTATCATTTTTATCTTTTAACTCAGCTGTCCAAATTGTCTTGTCCGCTGTATTTTCTACCCATTTATCTACTCTACCTTTTGTTTTTTCTTTATAACAAGTTTCACAAACATTTTTATCTTCATCTCTTTTATCGCTTTCAAAAACCAACCTTTGCTTGCAAATCTGACAAATACCTTTTGCCCTTTCACTTTCTGAATTTTCAAGACGAATATCTGATTCTTTCTTACTCCAATCTGCCTTTAAAAAGTTTTCCCTTGCACTTTCTAAGAGATAGGTAAGGTTCATCAAACCTCTCGAAGCTTTTGTTAAAAATATAGCCGGATAAAACTCATCCAAAGACTTTTTTTCAAAGATTTGTAATATTTCTTCTTTTATTTCTTTTAAATCATCTTTCAAGATAGCTAAATTGCTCTTATTATCTTCTAAATCTTTTCCTAAATCTTCTCCAACAATGAAATATATGCCCGTTTCATCTCTGTAAACTTCATTACCAATAGGATATTTAAGTTCTAAAATCTTTTTAATTTCATCATCAATTTCTTTTGATATATTTCTATACCAATCAATATGAGCAGGTTTAAAGCCTTTTTCAGCCAATCCGAGTTTATCGTATTGAATTCCAAGAATTCTCCATTTAACAGATGTCCTTTCAGGTAAGCTGTTTATTTGATCATTGGTTAAAATGTAATTAGCTAAACTGGCTTTAAACATAGATGTTGACATATAAGCTTGATCCCAGAGAGTAATATCATTTATAGGATATCTATCATCAGATAAAAGATTTGAAAATAAACTATATAAAGCATTCCTAAAATTGTAATAATTTTCAAAAGATATATTATTAAAATCAATCATATTGAACTTATTCTCAATATTTTCAATTAAGTACTTAATCTCATAAGGTGAGTTTGACAAATAAATTATTTCTTTTTTATAACCTCCAAAAGCATTAGAAATCCATTTTTTATCTTTTGGTTCTACTTTGGCTTCTTTATTCGGAGAACCTTTATCAATACCAGAATTTAGACTTTCACTTATTCCATAAAGGACTTGAAGTAAATATACTATATCAGTTCGCTTTCTCCATTCTCTTGGATTTTCCAAAAAATTATTCCATGCTTTAAGATCTTTTTCTAGAATATTTATTTTAATATCTTTGGTCATATCTTCTAAATATTTTTTAGTATCAAAATCTGTTATATTTTTTAAATTTTCAAAGATTTCAGCTTGATTTACTTTATTAGGTCCTCCACCAGCTTTTATTTTTTTATATAAAGCAAAATATGAAAAAATCTCAGCCTTTAAGATTTCATCTTTATAATCTACTAAATTCTTTAAATTTAACATTTTTCCCAACCCTCGCATATTTGAAAAATTTCATTTTCTTTTAAGCAAAAACATTTTTCTTTTATCTTAAATCTTCCCCAACCAAGCTTTGTTTTAGCTCCAATGCCTTCATCTTTTAAATTCTTGATAGCTTCACACAGCCACTTTAAATCTTGCTCTACTTCTTTTTTTAATTCATCATCTTTTTTTAAAACCCCATCAAAAGGAATATAAACAATTTGCAAAATTCCTTCTGTTCCACTTGGCACAACTTCGTAATGGATTGGAACCGTTCCGGCTCTTTTTCTTCTATTGTGTGGATTAATAATCTCTAAAGAAATTCTTTCAAAGTATGTTGGATAAAATATTGCCCTTCCTTTGTGGGTTTGAAATTCTATTGGTAAGTTTGATTGAGATTTTTCAAGCTTGTTAGAAATTTTACTTCCTAGTTTTTGTATAAGCTTTAATTCATTTTTTTCATTTCTAATCTCATCTATATCTTCTTTTTTAACTTTCATTCCTAATTCAAATAGCATAAACTCTAAAATATTATCCTTGAAATCTTCTAAACTGTTTGACTTTTCTTTTAAATAGTTTTCGATTTCCTTAATACTCTCTGACCCAGCTCCAAAAATTCTAAGGTAGCTTTCAATTATTTTAGATTTTTCGCTGTTATCACTATTATTTAATAATCTTTTAAATGCTCCAGCTAAAGCACCTTTCCAAGATGAACCCCTAACCATAGGAACTTTAAAGACGGTTTCTTTTATAATAGGATTTTGAATAATATAAAATTCATCATCATCTCTTGAAAAATACGGTCCAAGTAATTCAAACTTAATCCAAACAGCAAATGAATATTTAGAAAGCTTTTCTATAAGATCTTTAAGGTCTTTTATATTGTTTTTATCAGCTATAATTCCAGAAATTTTTTGGATTTGTGATATATTAAAACTAAATTTTTTATTATTCTTTTTTAATATTTTTTCTTTTAGAAAAGCTAAAGGAAAGTCTTTTGTGGTATCTAGATTTTTTACTTGGCCTTTTTTTAGAAAATCTACGTCAAAATTATCTTTTAGAAATGGAAAGTCTTTTATTAATCCTTCTCTATTCAGATTATATTGTAAAACTTTTTCATAATTTTTAGGCTTGAAAGTATATTCACAAAAAACTATATATTCATTTATAGTTCTTAATTTTTTAAGATCTTTATCTATTTCCTGTAAAGCTTCAAATGTTTTAATGTTGCTCATTTTTCGGCTCCTGATATAAGTTTAAAATTGCAGCTATAGAAAGTAAGCCACATTCATAAGTGCTTTCATCTAATCTATTAATGTAAGGTAAAATTTTAGAACCTTCTGTTGGCTTTAAATACCCAAAAATTTCATGTCGCCGCCTTATTTCATTATTTTCATTTTGTGCTTCTTGTTTATATTTTTTTCTTAATTTAGCTTTCATTTCAATCAATTTTTGAATAGCTTCCTTAATATTTAAATCTTCAATTTGAATTTTCTTAACTTTTTTCGTAAGAAGTATTTTTGTTATTTTATCTATATTATTACTTATTAAATTTCTAATTAAATTTTTAAAACTTACAGTTTCAATGTCATTTACGCTTATTTCATTTTTACCAAATTTTGAAAAATCAAATTTATCTTTTTGCCAATCGGTTCTTTCTATCAATTGATCATTAATTTCTATTTCTTTAACCTTCAATCTACCATAACCAACATTCCAACCACCACCCCAATAGCCATATTTATCCATAAAATTAAGTAAAGGAAAAAAGATAGTTTCTTTTATTTCTTCAGGAACTTTAAAGGCTACTGTCAATTCACCATTGTATTCTATTTTTTTCCAAAACCAATTTTTACCATCTATGATTCTTGTATTTTCTACTTCTTCAAAATTTTCATCATTAAAGTCTATCTTCTTAATCTCAATCAAACTTTTCCAGCCAGTTGTTCCAAAAATTATCGCCGACAAAGGAATTTCAAGCTCTTTTAAAGCTTCAATTTGACCCCAAAAATCAGTACCATGCTTTAATAATCTTTTCTTAATTTCATTGTTTTTTATATCCTTTTCAAATCTACCCTTTTTTTTATCATAGTCTTTTTCTAAACAAATACCCCCAAAATAACAAATAACCTCAAACCAAAATCTTAAGCTCCCAATTAAAGACGAAGGTCTTATTTCTTTGGATTCTTGCCACGCATCACCGGTATGTAATGGTGTAATTGTTTCAAAAATAACTTTAATCTTATTATTAGCCATTTTAAAACCCCTCTCCTTTGCTTTTAAGAAAGTCAATAAGTCAAATTATACTGATTTATACTATTTAGACATTTAAAAAAAAGAGCTGACAATCTTAATTCTTTACCTTACTCCTCCACAATTTCCCTTCTTATCTTAGCACCGATGTTGATTAATTTATCATCTATATGTTCATAACCTCTGTCTAAATGATAGATGCTAAATATTTTTGTTTCTCCTTCTGCTACCAAGCCAGCAATTACCATTGCAGCACTTGCTCTTAAATCTGTTGCTTTTACTTCTGCTCCTGTAAATTTCTTAACAGGTCTAATAATTGCAGTTTTTCCTTTTATCTCAATATCTGCTCCAAGTCTGTTTAACTCCGGAACATGCATAAATCTATTTTCAAAAATATTTTCTGTAATCTCAGATATTCCATCAGCAAAACAAAGTAGAGTCATAAACTGAGCTTGAAGGTCTGTTGGAAATAGCGGATATTCTTTTGTCTCTATATTTACAGGTCTTAATTTTTCTTCTCTTTTAATTAAAACTTCGTTATCTGAAAGCTTTACAATATGTATGCCGATTTTATTTGAAATTTCTTCCACGTACTCTAAATATTGACTTGGATAGTTTTTGATTATTATTTTTCCATCTGTCAGTGCAGCTAATACTAAAAAAGTTCCGGCTTCAATTCTATCCGGAATTACTTTATGATAAGTTCCGTGAAGTTCTTTTACGCCGTTTATAACAATTCTATTAGTTCCTTCACCTGTAATATCTGCTCCCATTTTTTTAAGCATAACGGCAAGGTCTACAACCTCCGGCTCCAATGCTGCGTTTTCTATAATTGTCTGACCTTCTGCTAAAGATGCAGCCATTAAAATATTTTCTGTTCCTGTAACTGTTATTTTGTCAAAGAAAATATGAGCTCCCTTTAAGCCTTTTGGTGCATAGGCTTTTATATATCCATGCTCTATTTTTATCTGGGCTCCCATTTTTTCTAATGCTTTTAGATGTAAATCAACCGGTCTTGCTCCGATAGAACATCCACCTGGCAAAGCAACTTCTGCATATCCAAACCTTGCAAGCATTGGACCCAGTACAAGGATAGATGCCCTCATCTTATTTACTAAATCGTATGGAGCGGTGTAAGATTTTGGAGTAGCAAGTTTAAAACTGTATGTTTTATCTTTTATGTGATTTATTTCTGTTCCTAATTCTAGCAAAAGCTTTTTCATTGTATCTATATCTAAAAGGTCTGGAAGGTTTTCTATTATCACTTCATCAGATGTTAGGATGGTTGCAGCCATGTTAGGAAGTGCGGCATTTTTAGCTCCAGAAACTTCTAATACACCCTCTAGTCTATTTCCACCTTCTATAATTAATACTTCCCTCAACTTAACATCTTCCTTTAACATGATTCTTCTCCTTTATTTTAGCAGGTTTTTTATCATCTATCTAATGAGAGTGTTTCAAAATTTTTGTAAGCTCACCTTTCTGTGTCATCCTGAGGACGAAGTCCGAAGGATCTCTTTTTTAATTTTTTGACTTGAAAAGGAAAATATGAGATTCTTCGCTGACACTCAGAATGACGATGTTGGTTTTTATAAGCAATTTCTCTATCCAATCTTTAATCACCTATTCTTTTAAACCTCTTACTTGCGATAATAACTCTATCAATTCCGGCTAAATCTTTATAGATTTCTATATTTTTATATCCGTTATCTTCTAAAATTTGCTTTACCTTTTCAGCTTGACCTATTCCAACTTCAAAAGCAAAAAAACCATCTTCTTTTAGAAAATCTTTTAAAGAATTCACTATCTTTTCGTAAAATTCTGTTCCTTCTTTACCGGAAATTAAAGCTTCTTTTGGCTCTTTTTTTACTTCTTTTTGAAGTTTTTGATAATCTTCTTCTTTTATGTATGGTGGATTAGAAACTACAAAATCAAGCTTTGGAAGGTTTAAAGAATTCATTTTTTCATTCATGATATCAAACTTAAAAAGTTTTAACCTGTCTAAAACTCCATGAATTTCAGCGTTTTTTTCTGTAATTTCTAAAGCTTTTTCTGAGATATCAATTCCTATGATTTTCAAGTTTTTTATATTTTTTAACAAACTAACAGAAATACAGCCACTACCTATGCCAACTTCTAATCCGATTAATTCTCCTTTAGCGTTTTGCAACTTTTCAATAACTTTCTCTACTAAAATCTCTGTCTCCGGTCTTGGAATTAAGATACCTTCTTCTATGTAAAAATCAAGTCCAAAGAATTCTTTGCTTTTTGTAAGGTATGCCATAGGATAGCCTGAAGCTCTTTTTTCAGATAAAACTACTAATTTTTTTGCATCTTCTTCCGATATCTCCAAATCCGGATATGAAATAATGTAATGTTTTGGAAGATCAAGAATTTTAGAAATAAGTATTGATGCTTCACTTGCCGGATTTTCTATTTTTGATTCTTTAAAGATTTCTGTTATTTTGCTAAAAAGCTGTTTTAACTTCATTGAAATTTTGGAAGTTTCCAATCATAGAGAATAGCTACGATTCTAAACATCAGAACAAGTAAACTACAAACAATAGATGCTACTGTTAAATCAGATGTCAAAACCATAGATATGTAAAATCCAATTGACCCTATTATGCTACAACTTGCATAAAAATCATCTCTCAGTACAGACGGAACTTTTCCAAGAAGTAAATCACTAATTACACCACCACCTACACCTGTAAGTGTAGCAAGAATAATAATTCCAAAAAAAGATACATCAGCGTTGTATGCAATGATTGCTCCCGTAGTAGTAAAAGCCGACAGACCAATTGCATCACGAATTAAAATGTAGTATTTGTTTGAAATATCACCTTTAACAACTTTATACATCACAATAGCAACCCAAACTCCAAAAAGTGCACGCTCATATCTGTGATGGATTTTAAAGCATTTGGAATTGTATTTATAAGCAAATCTCTCGTAATTCCACCACCAAGTGCAGTCATAACACCTAAAACAGTAATTCCAAGCAGGTCTAAACCTTCTTTTATTGCCTTCAAAGAACCGGTTACAGCAAAGGCTACGAGTCCTATAATGTTCATTATGAAGAAAATTTCTTTTGCAAACTCCATATTTCCTCGCTCAGGTTTAAACTACCATTTAACACAATGTTAAATTCTTCATCAAACCTTACTTTGTAGCCTAAAAATTTTACTCCAACTTCTAACGCTTTTAAAAAGTATTTACTAAACTCTATGTCTGTTTCATAATTTGGCAGAAATTCTTCACAATCTCTAAATGCAATTATCATAATACCTGCTTCATAACCTTTATTTTTTAAATCTATCAGATGTTTTATATGTTTCGCTCCTCTTAATGTTGGTGCATCAGGAAATAGGCAGAGTTTTCCTTTTTTAAGATTGCAGCCTTTGACTTCTATATAAAAATTATCATCAATGAGAAAATCTATTCTACTGTCTTGATACAAAACCTCTTTTTTTATCTTTTGAGGTTTAAAGCCAAGATATCCTTTTTCTATAATTTTTTCTGCTATTTTGGAATGGAAAGAAGTATTTAGTAGAATGTAGCCCTCTTCCATCTTTGCAGAAATTAACTTATAATTTGTTTTGTTTTCTGCTTTATTTTTAATAACTAAAATCTCTCTTCCTTTTGTAAGGATTTCTTTTAGCCTTCCTGTATCTGCAATATGACATTTTGTAATATTTCCATCAATTTCAATCAGTCCAACAAATCTATTTAATCTCTCTATAAACTTAGCTTTTCTTAAAGATGGAAACTCTGATTTATCAAGTATTTTCATAATTTTCTAAATACTCAACCGCCGTAGGTAATGCAACTCTTCCTTTTGCCGTTCTTTTTATAAATCCAAGCTTAAGAAGATAGGGCTCAATTACTTCTTCTATCGTTCTTTTGTCTTCTGATATTGCAAAAGATATTGTGTTTAAGCCAACAGGACCCCCGTTAAACTGATAAACCAAAGATTTTAGATATTTTAAAGACAGTCCATCTATTCCATCTTTACCGATGGATAAAAATCTCAGTGCGTCAAAGGCTGTTTCTCTATCTATAACATCTTTTTTGTGAATAACAGCATAATCATAAACTCTTTTTAAAAGTTTGTTTGCGATCCTTGGAGTTCCTTTTGAGTGTTTGGCAATCTCTAAAGCACCTTCTTCTGTAATGTTTATGTTTAAAATTTTTGCAGACCTTAAAATGATTTCTTTTAAAGACTTCTCATCATAAAAATCAAGATTTAAAATTATTCCAAAACGAGAGATTAAAGGCGTTGATAACATGCCTATTCTTGTAGTAGCTCCAATCAGTGTAAATTTATTAATGTCTAATCTTATAGCTTTGGCAGACCTTGCCTTCCTGTTAG
>NZ_ABZS01000016.1 GCF_000173615.1 Sulfurihydrogenibium yellowstonense SS-5
ATTGGCAGGTCTGCTGATGAAAATATTGATGTTAATAAAATTTTAAAACATTTTGACGGTGGGGGTCATAAATACGCCGCATCAACCCAAATAGCAGGGTTTTCCTACGAGGATATAAAATCAATCTTAATATTTCTGTTGGAAAAAGAACCGTTTAACTTAAAAAATCTAATAAAAGATGACCTGCCTAAGATAAAGTTTGATACTAAATTTAAAGACTTAGAAAATTTAGTAAAAACTTACAAATATATGATTGTTTTAGACAAAAACGAAAAATATGCAGGAGTTTTGACAAGTCAAACCGTTAAACTTGGATTAAAACACGGATTAACAGAAGAAAAAGCAATAACTTTTGCCGAAGATTGGTATGTTATCAATTACTCAGACCTAAACATTTTAAAGTTAAAAAAATTGATGGATATAAATAGCGAAATTTTCCCGGTGATAAAAGACGGTAAATATATAGGTGTTATTTACAAAAAAGATATAATTAAACAGCTTTTAAAAGATATTCCGGAAGAAAATTTAACCCATTATCATCTAAAAACATACAATTTCAAACAAAAGCTTGAGAAATTCTTTCCAAAAATACTAATAGAAAAGTTTAAGGAGATTGGAGAGTTATCACAAAAACTTGGATATAGAAGCTTTATAATCGGCGGAGTTGTGAGAGATATTATTTTAAATCGCCCAAATCTTGACGTAGATATCATTGTTGAAGGCGATGCACCTACTTTAATAAAAGAATATGTAAAAGATAAAAACTATACTTTTTATATTTACAACGAATTTATGACAGGCCAAGTAATAATTGAAAATGGTTTAAAACTTGATTTTTCAACAGCAAGAAAAGAAGAATACCAATCACCGGGAGCATATCCAAGAGTTGAGAAAGCAACACTTTTTGAAGACCTATACAGAAGAGATTTTACAATAAACACCCTTGCCATAGAAATCACATCCTCAAACTATGGAGTTCTGATTGATTACTTTAATGCAATAAAAGATATTAAAGAAAAACGAATCAGAATCTTACACTCTTTAAGTTTTGTAGAAGACCCAATTAGGATTCTTAGAGCATTGAGGTTTGCAGGAAGGTTTAACTTTAAGTTAGAAAAAAACACTGAAAAACTCTTAACTTATAGCGTTGAAAAAGGATTGTTATTGGTCGCACCGAGAGGAAGAATAAATTTAGAATTGAGCCTTGCCTTTGAAGAAGAGAAAGCTATCGAGATACTAAAGCTTTATGATAAGTATAAAGTCTTAAATAAAATATTTACTCAGACACATATTGACTCAAAAAAAGAAATATTATTACAAAAACTTACAGATAATTTAGTTTTACTCCAGCATATAAAACCTTACAATTACAGCAAAACAACAAACTTTTTATATGTCCTTTTATCTCACTTACCAACAGAGCTTATATATGAGAATCTTAAACTGTATCATTTTGGTAAAGAAGCTAAACTATGCGATAAATTTGTTCAAGATTTTAATGAGATTTTGAAGCTTGAAGACATTTTTCAGATTTACAAAATTTTGAAGAAAATAAATTTAGAATACTTACCGGCTATTTTAACTTTGGTAGATGAAGACAGATATAAAAAAATAATAAAAATTTTTGAAGTAGAGAAAAAACCGTTAATCAAAGGAGAAGATTTAATAGAGCTTGGCTTAGAACCATCAAAGCTGTTTAAGAATATTTTGGAAGATGTATTAGAAAAACAGCTAAAAGAAGTGTTTAAAAATAAAGATGATATCATAAAATATATAAAAAGTAAATATTTAGAGAGGATAATGTGAAGATACTTTTAGTTGAAGATAATTTAGATTTAAATAATACAATTAGAGAAGTTTTAGAATTAAACGGTTATATAGTAGATTCAGCTTTTGATGGAAAAGAGGCTTTAAATTTTGCAGAAAATTCAAGTTATGATGTAATTATATTAGATCTAATGCTTCCGGATATTGATGGATTAGAGGTATTAAAAACTATTAGAAGTAAAGGAATATATACGCCAGTTATAATTCTTACTGCAAAAAACCAAACTAAAGATAAAATAACAGGGCTTGATTTAGGAGCGGATGATTATGTTACAAAACCTTTTGATGTTGATGAGCTTCTTGCAAGAATAAGAGCTATTGGAAGAAGAGCGTCTACTGAAAAAAAAGATATAGTTTTAATAGATGATTTAGAAATAGATTTAAAAAACAAAGTTGTTAAAAAAGCTGGAAAATTCGTAGAACTAACTCCAAAGCTATACTGTATTTTGGAGCAATTAGTAAGAAATAGAGGGAAGATTGTAAGCTATGAAACTCTGCTAAGTAAATGTTGGGAAATAACGGAAGTTCCTTCAAGGGAAACAATGAGAGCAAATATAAAAAACTTAAGAAAATTGATAGACCCAGACAAGAAAATTATAAAGACAATAGAAGGTGTTGGATACAGAATTGAATAAATTTCATTTAGACGAATTCCAAACTGTCAGAATAAAGATAACTATTTTACTTACCTTTATTATATCCTTGATTGCAGTTATTCTTTCGTACTCTATATACCTTTCTTATGAAAATCAAAAATTAGTTGAGATTGAAGATGATATTAAGTTAAAACTAATTCAGGTTATTGATGCTATCGATAAAGATATTTCTCAAATATTTAAATTATCTATGGAAGAAAATACTTTTATTTGTCTATACAATTTGACAGATTATCAAAAACTCTGCATAAATAACTTAAATAACTTTCACATAGAAAAAAAATCAATAAATCCAGAAAATATTAAAATTTTTGAAGGAAGAAATCAGTCCGGAAGTTTAATTTTATATGGTTATAAATACAAATCTCAAAAAGAATACTTCATAGTAATTGGCAAAGATGAAAGTTATCTTAAAAACGATTTGGAAAAGCTAAAAAAATCGATTTTTTATTCAATCGCCCTTGTAATAATGCTATCAGGCTTTTTAGCTTACTCAGTTTCTGGAAGACTTTTAGAACCAATCAAGAAAAATAAAGAAAACCTTGAAAATGTTTTGAATATAATCTCTCATGATTTAAGAACACCTATAACTATTATCAAAACCAATTTTTATTTGATGAAAGCAAAAAAATTTCATAATATTGAAAATAATATAAATCAGATAGAGAAAAATCTTGATTATATTCAAAATATACTAGCAAACGTAGAAGCTTTAAAATCTGTTGATAAAAAAGAGATTGAGGAAATTAATATAAACCATCTCGTAAAAGATGTTTTAGCTAAGTTTGAAAATAAGATTCAAGAAAAAAATTTAAGGATAGTATTTTCAGAAAAAGATCAAATAAACATAATTGCCAATTACGTAGACATGGAAGTATGTTTTTCTAACTTGATTGAAAATGCAATAAAATATAACGAAAAAAATGGAATAATAGAGGTCGAATTCGATAAATCAAAAATTAAAATCAAAAATACAGGGAAATCTATAAATAAACCTGAAAAAATATTTGAAAAATTTTACAGAGAAGACAGTGCTGGAACCACAGAAGGACTCGGTTTAGGATTATCTATAGTTAAAAAAATATGTGAAAAGTATGGTTTTAAAATAAGCTATAGCTTTAGAGATAACATGAATAATTTCATAATCAAGTTTCGATAAATAAGCCACAAATCGAGTGAGAAATCGGGAATTTTGATAATACTAAAGCCTTCAGAAGTGATGGTGTTCTAAGATTCCTCCAAGTTATATAATTTATGTGTAAAGTAAGCTAATCTTTGTCAGCCATCCTGAAGCTGAAGGTTGAAAGATCTTCTCTTTTATTGTTATTTGAAAGGAAGAGTAGGCAAAATGAGATTCTTGCCGACTTCGGAACAAAGATGTTGATTTTTGGAAAATTCTTTCAGAATAAGTGAAAAGCGATGGATAACAAATTAAATAGACACCTTGCTTTCGGATTTTTTACTTACATTCATTAAACTCTAACTTTCTTACTTTTTACATCCTATAGTTGCATTTAAGAATCTTGTAATCTTTTAGATTTCTCACTTCAAGTTATGAACAAAAATTTACTTTTAAACTACTACCCTGTTCCTTCCTAGCTCTTTTGCTTTGTATAGTTTTTCATCTGCTTCTTTTATTATTTCATTAATATACTTATTTTTATCTACTTCAGCTAAGCCAAAGCTTGCAGTTATTTTTATTTCTTTACCATCGAAATATAGCGGGTTTTCTTCAAGGTCTTTCCTAATTCTTTCTACAATTTCTACAGCATCTTTTAATTCTGTATTTGGAAGTAAAATTAAAAATTCTTCTCCGCCGATTCTAAATACATAATCAGATTTTCTTAAATTTCTTTTTATAATATTTACAAAATGTTTTAAAGCTTCATCTCCAGTAAGATGGCCAAAAGTATCATTAATTTTTTTAAAGTAATCCAAATCAGCCATGGCAAGTGTAATGGGAGCATCGGTTATTTGGGAAATTTCTAAAAGTTTTTGAATAATTGTTTCAAAACTTCTTCTATTAAAAGCTCCCGTTAAAGGGTCTATCGACATTTCTGATTTTATGAATTTTGTGTTTAAATACAAAAATTCATTTCCTATCCAAATCACTATATTTTGAATATTTAAAATCATAAAGTAAAGGTCTTTAAATTTTTTGTTTTTCCTGTAGCTTTCTGCAATTTCAATTAGATTGTGAAAATTATTGTGCAGGTGTTTTAAATCTTTCATAAGATTTACTTCATTAATATAATCTTTCCCTATTTCTTTAAGCCACATGCTAAAATAGCAGTTTTCATGAGAAACGCTATTGAATGCTTTGTTTTCTTCTATTGATATTAAAAAATCTTTGAAATAATGGATATGAGTTTTAAATGGATTGGCAAGTAGTGGATGAATTTCTTTGGTTATTATATATTTTTCCATAAAGTCTAACCTATCCTTTAATAAGGATATTTCATCTTTTAAATATCCCAAGGATAGTTCATTTTCCATTTCTTCGAATAGTCTTTCTATTCTTTTTGCTTCTCTTAAATCTATAGTGTTTGGTAGGTGTGCTATAAAGTTTTTTCTCAAAAAATCAAAAATTGATATTGCTTCATTAAAAATAATTCCTAAGTTAGCAAGGTCAAAACCTAATTCCTGAAGTTGGGAAATTTTATTTTTATTTTCCAATACATCTTTTATTAAGTATTTGATTTTTAAAAATGTTTCTTTACATATTGCAGATTTAAAATTTTTCTCTGCATATGTTAAAAGTCTACCAAAGATAATATCAATCTTGTCTTCTGAAAATTTAAATTCCATTTTTACCACCTAAACTAACTTTGTAAAACTTTCCACCCATTCATAGCTTTGTATCGTAATGTCAGCTATTCTATCCTTTGGAATATTAAGTTTATTAACATATTCTTTAATTTTATTTTTATCATTCTTTTCTACAGCTATTGCTAAAGACAATAATTCTCCAAAATATCCCCTTCCTTCTTTTATATCTTTTTCTAACTCCTCGCTTAAATTTAGATGTCTTAGAATTATCGAAAGCGGGGCTTTGAAGATTCTTTCTGCAAAGGATAAAATTCCAAATAAAAACGCTGTTTCAGCTATGTTTATATCATTATTTATTTCTTTACTTAACAATTCCATAAATTTTCCTCTAAAAAGTGCAGCTTTTACTACCTCCCTATCTGTATCTTTATTAGATACTGACATCATAGATATTAACATCAACCAATTTATAAGGTTTTTCTTTCCTAAGTATATAACCGTTCTATTGACTGATGTTATAGGGCTTCTTAGATAAAAAAATGAAGAGTTTACATATTTCAATAATGCCACACTTATTTCGGGATTAGCTTTAATTGCTTCTGCAATTTCATTTAAATTATCTTCTTCATGTACA
Organism: Sulfurihydrogenibium yellowstonense SS-5; assembly: GCF_000173615.1. GTDB lineage: Bacteria > Aquificota > Aquificia > Aquificales > Hydrogenothermaceae > Sulfurihydrogenibium > Sulfurihydrogenibium yellowstonense. The sequence continues at coordinate 5,887 of NZ_ABZS01000016.1, forward strand.
TACCTAATTATTTTAAAAGTATCTAATTTGTTAAAAACATCGGTATCCGACTCTAATTTTTCAGGTTCTTTAAAAAACTCCCCTTCAAATAATTCAAATCCAAGGTCTTTTGCTTTATTAAAATCATACAAACTATCTACATTATTGGCTATCATTGTAAATGGAAGTTGACGTAAATTATGAATTAAATTTATTTTTTCATCAGATATGCCAGAAACATCAATAAATACAAAGTTAAACAAACCTGAAAAAGATATTAAAAAATCAATATCAATATTTTCTAAAGTATCTAAATCTATTGCAAATCTATATCCATCATTTCTATATTCTTTAACTTTTTCTTGAACATTTTTAGACTTAAGATTTGTATAGTCAATCGTAATAGTAAATATCTCTTTTGGTATTAAGTTTAAAAATTCTGTAAATATTAAGATATCTGAAGTTACTTTTATAAAGGCTTCTTTTCCAGACAAAATTGATACAATGTCTATATCCGAGATTAACGAATATAGTTTTTTAACAGTTTGCTTAAAATCTTCATTTTCATAATCATACTTTATTTCATATGCAACTAAATTTTGATTTTTGTCAAATATAGGAATTTTACATAAGTATATGTTTTCCATATTTTTCCCTCCTATATTTATTATTTATGCTTCTATTTTTTCTTTAATAGAAACTATCTCTTCTTTATACTTCATGCTTTTTGGATATAAATATTTTGCCATAAGAATGGAAATTTCATAAAATAATATCAAAGGTATGGCAAGCATTAATTGACTGATTGCATCCGGTGTAGGTGTAATTATTGCTGCAATAATGAAAGATAAAACTATGAAATAAGGACGAGATTTTACCAAAAATTCTGGTGTTACTAACCCAAGTCTTGCTAATAAAGATAATACAACCGGCAGTTCAAAAGTCAATCCGAAAGCTAAAATCATTCTAAGGACAAAAGATATATATTCCTTAACTGAAAAGATAGCTTCCGCTCCAAGTTGGATATTACCGAAATTGATAAAAAATCCAATTGCGACAGGTAGGACCAAATAAAATGAAAATAAACATCCTATGATAAAAAATAGTGTAGTAAAAATGACAAAAGGAAAAACAAGTTTTTTTTCATGCTCATACAATGCAGGTTCTATAAATTTCCAAATTTGATAGAAAACGAAGGGAGAAACTAAAATAAATCCTGCAAGAAATGAAATTTTAAATGCGGTAAAAAATGGCTCGGTTGGAGATAAAAAGTATAATTTTAAGTTTGGATCAACTTTCAGTAGCGGTATTTTTAAAATTTCAAATAAATAATTTGCTTTTGTAAAGGCTACTACCGTTCCAATAATGACAGCTAAAACAATTCTAATTAACCTTGTTCTTAGCTCTGCCAAATGCTCTGTTAGTGGTGCTTCAGGAAGCTGGTTATCCATTTATATTATCCTCGTCGTTCTTTTCTCTTTTGAAAGTTATCTTCTCTCTTTCAACAGTTTTTACTGGCTCAGATTTTTTTATTTCTTTTTCAAACTCTTTTTCAAAATCAATTTTTACCGGCTCTTCTAACTTTTTTGTTATATCAGATTTTATGTCGTATTCTATTTCTTTAACAGACTTAAGGTCGGTTGCAACTGAAGATTTTACATCATCAACAGCAGATTTTAACTCTCTATAAAACTTACCTAAGGACTTTGCTACTTCCGGAAGTCGTTGGGGTCCTAAAACTATTAAAGCTACAACTAATATAACTAATAACTCTTGGAATCCTATGCCAAACATTTTTAGCCTCCAATTATATTTTATCAGAAATCTAAGCCAATGCTAAACTCTATTCTATACTTATTTTCATTTGGTTTTGCGTCTAACTTTTTAGCATAGTCAAATATTAAACTTCCTGCAGGCGTTGGAACGTAAATACCTATTCCGGCAGTTTTTCTAAAATAAGGATTTCTATATTCATTGCTTTTAGTGTATACATTTCCAAGGTCTAAAAATGTTAAGATATATAAATTATATTTTTGATATATCGGAAACCTTAAATCGTTGTTGATTAATAAATAGCTATTTCCGCCAATTTTTTGCTCTCCTGATAATTCTTCAAAGCCAAAACCTCTCATATTTGCAATACCACCAAGAAAGTATCTTTCAGCCAAAGGAAGGGCGTTTGTACTTTTGAAAGAATAACCGGTAGAAAATCTTTGACTAAAGATAAAAAAGTCTAAAAATTCTTTGTAATATCTAAAAGAACCCTCTAAAGATTGATAGTTAACATCTCCAAACGTTGTTTTGAAGTTTAAAATACCATAATATCCGCTTGATGGGTTAATTCTATTGTTTCTATGGTCGTCTGTTAATCCAAAACTTGCAGTTATCACTTTATAATTTTTCAGTGGTGTAAATATTCCTTCATTTGTGATGACGTTGTATTTCCTTTCTAATCTAAAATTACTTTTAACCCATCTATTATTTCTTTTTTCAAGAAACAAGTCATAGCCTGAGCTCTTTAAATCATAATCTCTATGATATTGATTAAATAGAAATGTTGAAGCAAATCCGCTTAAATTCCATTTAAACAACCTATTTCCAAGGGAAAGTCTATAATTTGTTTGAAAGTTTGAACGTTCTACATAAGTAGAAAATTCATAACCGTAATCGAATAAATTTCTGAGTATGACAGCAACAGAAGCTTTAAATTGTTGGTCTGTTGAATAGCCAACACTGCCTTGCACTAATCCTCTTTTATCATCGTGAACGAAAATTGCCTTGTCAACTGTCTTTCTTTCTTCTTGAGGAAGAAGCAGTGGATTAACATAGTCAAACAATCTTGATTCATATAATCTACTCATGGATACATCAAAATTTTCTTTTTCAAAATATTCTTTCTTAGGAAATTGTTTTGAAATTACATTTGGGCTGAGATGAAAGCTACCATAAACAAATGTTAAACCGTTTCTGTATCTTTGTCCAAGATTATAATCATATGTAGCAATAACATCAATTCTATCGTTATTTTCTATCAAATCAGTCTGAAGTAATACCTCAGCATCCAAGTACCCATCTTCCCTTACCTTTTCTTTAAATTCATCTTGTAAATCTAATAATTCTTGTGGATTATAGATTTTTGGCAGTTTAAAATCCTTTTTGACTGAATGATTCTTTTGTTTTATTTCTTTAAGGATATATTTTTTTCCTTTTTTAAATTCTACTTTTAACGTAAGCCTGTTTTCATCTTTTATCTCCTCGACCTTATAACTTGCTGATATATATCCATTTTCATAGAGTTTTTTTTCTTGCTCCTGTAAATAGCTTAAAAGCTTGTTTTTATCATAAAAGTTGCCTGCAAATTTACTTATCTCTGATTTTATCTCTTCATAGTCTGTATCTATAAAAATCTTATCTACTTTATACCTTTTGCCTTCGTTGATATTAAAATTTATCTTAATATAAGGTCTTTCAGCTGACCCTTGATTTTCCTCCTGCTCTTCTATCTGAGTTATTATATCTACATCTAAAAACCCATTAGATTTATAGAAATTTATAAGATTTTCTTTTGATAGGTCAAGTTCATTATAATTAAATCCATTTTCTTTAAATGTTAAAAGATTCATTAATTGCTTACTGTCAAAGCTGTTATTACCGGCGAAGTTTATAAAATACCTACTTCCTAAGTCTATGAGTATGTATATGTTGGCAAAATTATTATCCACTTGTTCGATGTCTTGTAAAACAACAAAGGATTCAAAATATCCATTATTTTTTAAGTACTCGTTAAGTTTTTCTATAGATTCTTGCAATTTATCAAAATAAATTATATCCCCTTTTTTTAGATTTAGAACTTTTAAAAGCTGATTTTTATCTTCTTCTGAGATTTTTTGGTCTGATAAAAATATTACATCATTTAACTTTACTTTTTTCCCTTCATCTATGTTAAGTCTTACAAACGCATTACCGTTTTCATCAAATTTGGTTGATATGCTTGCATTTGCAAATAAATAGCCTTTTTCTGCGTAAAACTGTCTAATTCTAAGTGGAATTGTTTTTAAGGATTCACTATCTAAAGCACTATTTATTCTTAAACCTGTAATTCCTGCTATTTCATCTTTCCAAAAAGATTTATTACCTTTTATGTCTATGCTTTTTAAAAATGGCTTTCTTGTAAGAAATATCTTATCCTCTTTAATTTCTATCTTTTCAAAGTCGTTTGTTAATTCAAAGAGGTTAGCCACATAATTTAGGTCATTTGTTATTCTTAAAATTTCTTCACCGTTATTTTTTGGTAAAGGATAATTGGATATTATCCTTTCTTCAGCCTTTGCAAAGTATATAAAAAACAAGATAAATAAAAGTTTAATCTTTATTTTCAATTTCTATCTCCAAATATGGTTTAAATCATTTGAAAACAATTTATAACATATATTATTATATTTAATTCAGGATAAAGAGGTGGTTTCATTGCAAAGAAGAAGTACCAACCAAAGAAAAGTTATATATGAAATATTAAAATCTACAGATATACATCCAACAGCAGATTGGATTTATGAAAGAGCAAGGAAAATTATACCAAACATAAGTCTTGGGACAGTTTATAGAAACTTAAAAATACTAAAAGATGAAGGTTTAATCTTAGAATTAAATGATGGTAAGCAAAGCAGATTTGACGCGAGAACCGATAATCACCTTCATTTTAAGTGTGAAATATGCAACAGTATTTATGATATTGATTTCAACGCTATTAGTTTACAAATTAATGATAAAATTATAGACGTTTTTAATGTAAAAAGTGTTGATATTGTTCTAAACGGTATATGTCCAAAATGTATAGGAGATGAGCGTGAAAAGGATAATTAGCCCAATAAACCTTAGAGAAGATAGGCTACCACCGGGTCAGCATTGGACGGAAAGATTAATCATACTTGGAATATCTGACCCTCCGGAAACAGATTTAAAATCTTATAGGTTAAAAATATTTGGAGAAGTAGAAGAGCCGGTAGTTTTAACGTGGGATGACATTCTCTCTTTTGAAAAAGTTGAGCTTGTAGCGGATTTTCATTGTGTTACAAGATGGAGTTGTAAAGATGTCGTTTGGAGAGGTTTTCATGTAAATGAATTAAAAAAACTTGTAAAGATAAATCCAAACGTAAAATCTGTAATGATTCATTCCTTAGATGGATATACAACTAATGTTCCAATTGAGTATTTTTTTGATGAAGATGTGATTTTTGCTTATGAATTATTTAACGGACCAATTCCGGCTGATAATGGTTATCCGCTACGTTTGATAGTGCCTAAGCTTTATTCTTGGAAGAGTGCTAAATTTGTAGCCGGAATAGAATTTATGCTTGAAGATAGACCGGGTTTTTGGGAGCAAAGAGGTTATCATATTTTAGGCGACCCTTGGAAAGAACAAAGATATTCTGATTAAAGGAGAATAAAAATGGGAAAATTAAAAGTTGTAGTTGATAGAACTCTATGCGAAGGAATAGGAGTCTGCGTACCAGAAGCACCAAAATATATAGTCTTAGACAAAAGACATAAAGCGGTGATAGTAAAGCCGGGAGATAACATTGAAGAGCTTTTTGCAAAAGTTTCTGAGTTAAAAAGACAAGAAGCTATATTAGATTTAACTATAGATGAAGAAGAGGACATTTTTAGAGCAGCAGAAGCTTGTCCTGTAAAAGCAATATTTATATATGACCCAGAAACCGGAGAACAACTGTATCCATAGGAGCCAATATGTTAGATAAAATTTATTCTTTATACGAAAGAAATGTAAAGTTTGTATTATTCATAGTACCTGTGATTCTTTTTGTTGTAATGGCTTATTTATACATTAAAAGTTAAAAACTGAGAAATTAAAATTTGGTAATTACTCAAAATAATCCACCTATGCTATAATAAGTAGTATAGGAGGTAAAACATGAATTTAGTAGAATTACTACAAATAGCGTCATCTGAAGAAAAAGCAGAGGGATTTTTAAGAGAAAGAGGCGTACTTAAAACATTTGATAGCTGTCCTTTCTGTCATGCCAAAAACATTGGTAAAATTAGAAGAAACTTCTACAAATGCTATAAATGTAAAATAGAATGGAGTGTTAGAAAAGATAGCATCCTTGAAGATTTAAAAGTTCCATTCTCTAAATTCATATTGGCTGTAAAACTATTCATTCTTGAAGTTCCAGCTCATAAATCACATAAAGAGCTTGATTTGGCTTACAATACTACGCACAAGATCTACACAAAACTTAGACAATGTATATACAAATTTGTCTCAAAAGATGACCAGCTTTTATCAGGAGAAGTAGAAATAGATGAAAGCTATTTTGGAGGAAAAAGGAAAGGCAGTAGAGGAAGAGGAGCAAAGAATAAAATTCCTGTGTTTGGAATTCTTGAGAGAAATGGAAAAGTCAAAGTTGAGATAGTAAAGGATGTGTCTGCTGAAACACTACTGAGAGAAACCATAAAGAAAGTAAAGAGAGGAAGTTTGATATATACAGATAAATTCAAAAGTTATGATAGTCTTGTGATGTATGGATTTAAGCATGAGAGAATAGATAAAAGTGTAAAGTTTGCAAATGGTAAAGTGTATATAAATGGCATAGAAGGATTTTGGAGTTATGCAAAGGAGAGACTACTAAAATTTCATGGTGTAAGTAAGGACAATTTTATCTACTATCTAAAAGAGCTTGAATTTAGGTATAACTTTAGGGATAATATTGACGATAGTTTATATAAATGTTTAGGTGGAATAAATTGAGGAATTACCAAAAATAATAATTTAATTTAAAATTACTTTTGAAATCCTTGAATCTGAAGGAATAGAAAACTATGCAGAAGTTTCTCAATTTATAAAAAATGTTAAAGAGTATGGTTGTAAAATTGCAATAGATGACTTTGGTTCAGGATATTCTAATTTTGCACACATTTTAGACTTAGATGTTGACTATCTAAAAATTGACGCATCATTAATAAAAAATTTAGATACAGATAAAAACTCTCAAATGGTGGTTGAAACGATAGTTGGTTTTGCAAAAAAACTTGGTATTAAAACTATTGCTGAATTTGTTCATTCAAAAGAAGTTTTTGATAAAGTTGTAGAAATGGGAATAGATTATTCACAAGGATATTATATATCTGAACCAAAACCAAATATATCTTAAAAATCCTTTCTTCAATCTCTTACAAAACCTAATAGGTCTTTAACTCCTTTATATCTTCCACTACAGACATTGTCCTTTTCAAGCATATAATACTGGTCTAAAGTCATGATAGGCTTAGGCATCAAAGAGAATACTGGTAAAAGTAGTTTAAATGTTTTCTTTGGCACAGGCATAACAACTCTTTTGACACCTGTAAAATCTAAGGCAAATTTAAAAAGTTCCACATAATCTATAACTTCATTACCGCACAGCTCAAAAATCTCATTTTTTATATCAGAAATAGTAGCCTTTTCAAAACAATCTGCAACGTCTAAAACGCTTACAGGCTGCACTTTTGCGTCATAGGGAGCCATAAATATTGGAGTTATCTTGCTGTAGAATCTAAAATCTTCAAACAGTTTTTGCTCTCTTCCAATAATAATAGAAGGTCTAAAAATGACATAATTCAATCCGGATTTTATAATATACTCTTCAGCCATTGCCTTGGTTTTTAGATATCTGCTTTTAGAATTAACATCAGCACCAAGGGCAGACATCTGAATAAATTTCTTAACACCGACGGCTTTACTTGCATCTACTAAGTTCTTTGTTATTTCAAAATGAACCTTTTCAAATGTTTGATTGCTTGTTTCTGTGAGTATTCCGATAAGATTGATTACAATGTCCGGATTAAACTTATAAATAGGTTCTTGAATGTCATTTTCGTTTATTTGAACATAATTTATTAAAGATAAATCTTTAAATACTTCCTGAATTTTTTTTATATTTCTTGCGGGCAAAATAAGATTAACTTTATTGTACAGATTTCTAACTATATATCTACCAACAAAACCATAAGATCCATAAATTATTACATTCATATCTATACTCCTTTTAGAAACTGCTTGCAAAAATCAACGTCGCCATTCTGCAGCCGAGCAAAGAATCTCTTATTACCTCCTCTTACCTTCAAATAACAATAAAAGAGGAGATCCTTCGGACTTATGTCCTTAGGATAACGATCAAAAGTAAGCTCATTTTATTCATACATTATACAACTTGCAAGAATTTTAGAACATCCCTACTCCTTAAAGACTTTAAAATAAATTTAAGTCAATGAGAAAATAGAATCAATTAGAATTTGACTGTTTGAACCTTTCAATTGTAGAGACAAGTTTTGAATTTGAAAGTAGAGTGTTTAAGATTTTATTTTTGTTTTTTACTTCTGAGATTATAAATAAAGAAAAACTAAAAATACCAATAG
>NZ_ABZS01000015.1 GCF_000173615.1 Sulfurihydrogenibium yellowstonense SS-5
GTCAAATTATATTATTTCTGAAAAAATGCAAACCATAGGAATAAATCTGTTTTTTAATTTTGAAGAAGAAAACATAAGATTACAAAATGTTAAGACAACAGTGAGAGGAGAAGATGCGTAATATAAATTTTTCAATTAACAAAGAATCTTCTGCTTTTTTTGAATCCTTCGCCAGCCGTATTTATAAAATAGCACTTTTTATTATTTTATGTTTTGTGTTGACTGCATACAGTCAAGAAAAAAAGGAAACGAATAAAAAAGAGCCGGTGGTAATAACAGCGGATAAATTAGAATACTTTAACAAAGATAAAATAGCTATATACACAGGAAAAGTTGAAGCTATAAAGGGAAATATTAAATTAAATGCAGATATGATGAAAATATTTTTAGACGATAAAGGCGATGTCTCCAAAATAATAGCTACCGGTAATGTTTATTTTGAGCAAGAAAACAAATGGGGTAAAGGTAAAGAAGCAGAATACTATAAAGACAAAAATTTAATAATTCTTAGAAAGGATGCAGAAGTTCATCAAGATAAAAACGTTGTAGAAGGTGATGAAATTTACTATTACATAGATGAGGAAAAGGCTATAGCAACATCAAAAACTAAGAGAGTGAGAAGTATAATCTTTCCAAAGGAAAAACAATAGTAGATGAGCTATTTAGATTTTTTTGGCTTAAAAGAAGACCCATTCAAAATAACACCCGACCCAAGTTTTTTCTACGAATCTTTAACTCATAGAACTGCCAAAAATTTATTAAAATACGTTGTTGAAAACGGAGAAGGTTTTTGTGTTATTATAGGAGAACCCGGAACAGGAAAAACCACCATTTTGAGAAAATTTCTATCCGAATTACCGGAAAATTATATATCCGCATTAATTTTAAATCCAAATTTAGCACCGGAGGAGTTTTTAAAAACATTATTAGATGAGTTTATGCTACCTTATGACAAAGATATATCCAAAAATGAAATTCTAAAGATTTTAAAGATTTTTCTTTTAAAAAATATATCAAAAGGCATAAAAACATTAATCATAATAGATGAAGCACAGCTTATGCCGGTAGAAACTTTAGAAGAGTTAAGATTACTTTCTAATTTAGAGACAGAAAAAGAAAAATTAATTCAGATCATCTTAGTTGGTCAGCCAGAGCTGGAAGAAAAGTTGAAACTACCGGAGCTTAAACAACTAAATGATAGAATTACAAATAAAATGTTTTTAGAACGATTAAGTCCAAAAGAAGTAGAAAAATACATAAGCCATAGATTACGATTGGCAGGGGGAGAAAAAATAAAAATTGACCCGGAAGTTTATGAATTAGTTTATAACCATTCAAAAGGTATTCCAAGATTGATTAATGTAATAATGTCCAAAGCTTTAATGATTGCTTTTTTAGACAGCAGCTTAGAAATTAAACCTATACATATAAATTCGGCTACAAAATCACTTTCAAACGAAGAGTCAGAGTCAGATGTTAGCTTTTATCATTATCTATTGATTTTTATCCTATCCTTAGGCATTATAATAGCTTTAGTATATATTTTATTTCAAACCGGAGGATTTAAAATATGAATAGATTTGATATGGCAGCGTTAACATGGGATGAAAAACCTACAAGAGTGAATATAGCAAAAAATGTAGCTGAAAAAATAAAAGAGCTGGTTCCATTAAATCAAAACATGAAAGTCTTAGACTTTGGATGTGGAACCGGATTATTGTCCTTTTTCTTACAGCCTTATGTGGGAGAGATTACAGGAATTGATACATCAAAAGGAATGATAGAGGTTTTTGATAAAAAAATTAAAGAAAATCAAATTAAAAATATGAAATGTCTTAATTTAGACATTTATACAGATAAACTGCCAGAAAAGTACGACTTAATTGTTAGCTCTATGGTTTTTCATCATATAAAGGATGTAAGTCAGATATTAAAAATTCTTTACAATTATCTAAATGAAGGTGGTTATATTGCAATCGCTGACCTTGTTAAAGAAGATGGTAGCTTTCATGATGACAATGAAGGGGTTGAACATTTTGGGTTTGAGATACAAGAAATGGAAAACAAACTTAAAGAAGCCGGATTTAAAGAAATCAAATCTGAAATAGCACATATAGTTAAAAAACAAAAAGAGAACACAGAAAGAGATTATCCAATTTTTTTAGTGGTAGGAAGAAAGTAATGGATTTAGTTCAGCTTAAAAAGATTGTAAATGGCGAGTTTTTAAATCTTGTAAAAAATAAAAAAATAAACAGATTTGAGATCGACAGTAGAAGAGTAAAAGAAGGGGATTTTTTCATACCGCTTAAAGGTCAAAATGCAGATGGTCATCAATACATAGAAGATGCAATAGAAAAAGGAGCGGTTGGCTATTTTTCTGAAAAGCCTTTAAATTTTAAAAACGGAATCTTAGTTAAAGATACCTATCAAGCATTGGTAGAGGTTGGAAAACATAAAAGAAATCAGGTTAGAGTAGTCATTGGCATCACTGGGACAAGTGGAAAAACATCAACAAAAGAACTTATGAATTTTGTATTATCTAATCTTGCAAGCACCTACGCAACCCAGGGAAATTATAACAACGAAATCGGCGTTCCTTTAACTCTTGCCAACATTCCAGAAAGCACGGATTTTGCAATCATTGAAATGGGGGCAGGAAAGGTAGGAGATATTGATTACCTTGGCAAGATAGTAAATCAAGACATTAGTGTTTTAGTGTCTGTAGGGCATGGACATGTTGAAAAGTTTGGTTCTTTTGAAAACGTTATAAAAGGAAAAGGAGAAATATTCAACTGCGGAAATTATTCGGTGCTACCATCTGAATTAAAAAAATTCTATAATCCAAAAAATCCGATAACATACGGGGAAGATGGAGATATTGAGATAAAAGATATAAAGATTGTCAAGGATGGGACAGTTGGAATTATTAAATATAAAAATGATAAAATAGAGCTTAAAATACCGGTTTATAATATTGGCGTATTTAAAAATATTGGAGCGGTTGCCGGTGTTCTGTACCATCTTGGTTATGACCCAATAAAAAACCTTGAAGTTTTAAAAGATTTTAAATCTTCTTCCCAAAGAGGAGAAATCATAAAGATTGGTAATTTTACAATCATTGATGACTCTTACAATGCAAATCCTTTATCTGTAAAAAACGCAATTGAAATTTTAAACAGCATGGAAGGCTTTAAAATTTTTGTTTTGGGAGATATGCTTGAGCTTGGAGAGTATTCTCAGGAGCTTCATAGAGAGGTTGGAAAGCTTTTAAATGCTTCTTATATTGATTATATAATGCTTTATGGTAATGAAACAAAGTATGTTTTTGAAGAGATTGATGATAAGTCAAGGGTTAAACATTTTGATAACAAAGATGACATAGCAGAGGATATTTTGAAATTTTCTGATTTTCAACCGGTTGTTTTGGTTAAAGGTTCTCGTGGTATGAAAATGGAAGACGTGATTTTAAAGCTTAGAGTTATGTTAAAATAGATTTTGAAAAAAAAAATCAAGGAGGAATATTTATGAGAGTAGCTATTAATGGGTTTGGAAGAATTGGAAGAAACTTTTTTAGAATTGCAAACGGCGTTGAAGGTATTGAAATTGTAGCTATCAACGACATTACAGATACTAAAACATTGGCACATCTTTTAAAATACGACTCAGTTCATGGAATATACGATGCTGACATAAAAGCTACAGAAGACTCTATTATTGTAAACGGAAAAGAGATAAAAGTAACAGCTATAAAAGACCCTGCACAACTTCCATGGAAAGATTTAAACGTTGACATAGTCATAGAATCGACAGGTTTGTTTACAAAAAGAGAAGATGCACAAAAGCATCTTGAAGCAGGAGCTAAAAAGGTTATTATTTCTGCACCGGCTAAAAATCCAGACATTACAATAGTTCTCGGAGTTAACCAAGAGGCTTATGACCCGGCAAATCACAACATTATTTCAAATGCATCTTGTACAACAAACGCACTTGCACCGGTAGTAAAAGTATTGCAAAAAGAGTTTGGTATAAAGTATGGCTATATGGTAACAACTCATGCATACACAAACGACCAAAGAATATTAGACTTGCCACATAAAGATTTAAGAAGAGCAAGAGCAGCAGCAGTGAATATTGTTCCAACAACAACAGGGGCAGCAAAAGCTCTTGGAGAAGTTATCCCAGAAGTTAAAGGAAAATTAGACGGTACAGCAAGAAGAGTTCCTGTTGCTGATGGTTCTTTAATAGATTTAACGGTAGTAGTAGAAAAAGAAACAACTGTAGAAGAAGTTAACGCTGCGATGAAAAAATACGCAGAAGGTGAAATGAAAGGAATTCTTGCATACTGCGAAGACCCAGTAGTATCATCTGATATTATTAGAAATCCAGCATCTTCTATTTTTGACTCATTACTAACACAAGTGATCGGTGGAAATCTTGTTCATGTTGCATCTTGGTATGATAACGAATATGGATATTCTACAAGATTAAAAGACCTTGTATTGTTTATAGGCAGCAAACAATGATATTGATGATAGATAACTACGACTCATTTACATATAACATTGTCCAATATTTCTATGACCTTGGACAAGAAGTCGTAGTTAAAAGAAATGATGAGATAACGATTGAAGATATTAAAAATATGGAAGGAATTGATGCGATTGTAATATCACCCGGTCCCTGCACTCCAACAGAGGCGGGGATCTCTGTTGATGTTATAAAGAACTTTAAAGGAATCTATCCTATTCTTGGTGTTTGCTTAGGACATCAATCGATTGGGCAGGCTTTCGGGGCTAAGATAGTGAAAGCTAAATGCTTAATGCATGGCAAAACATCAAAAATCTATCATAATGAAAAAGGCTTGTTTGAAGGAATACCAAACCCTTTTAATGCTGTAAGATATCATTCCTTAGTCATTGATGAATCGACCCTGCCGGAGGATATAGAGATAACTGCACGGTCTGATGATGGTGAAATAATGGCAATAGAACATAAAAAATATCCAATATGGGGCGTTCAGTTTCATCCAGAGTCTATATTGACAGAATACGGTCATAAACTTCTTGAAAACTTTTTAAAAATAAGTAAAAAAGAGGCTGTATTTAAATAAGGTACCTTGCAAACGTTAAAGGGAATTTTGTATCTTTCTTCACACTTTTAATTAAAACGAAACGCTACTATAATCTATTATTGAAGTATCATAGTACAATTGGTTCAAGAACAGCCTCAATATAACTTTCTCACTTTTTTAAAAAAGTTGCTTCACTTTGCTGTTAGATGACAAAAAATAATAATGTCATTCTGCAGCCGGCAAAGAATCTCTTTTTTTCTTTTCAAATCAAAAAATCAAAAGAAAAGATCCTTTAGACTTAAGTCCTCAGGAGAGACTGTTCCAAAAATCCATATCGTCATTCTGAGCGAAGCGAAGAATCTCATATTTTTTCTTCTTAAGTCAAAAAATTAAAAAAGAGATCCTTCTGACTTACGTCCTAAGGATGACACGTAAAGGTAAGCTTACAAAAATTTTGGAACAGTCTCATTATTGTATTGACAATTCGTGAATTACCTCTACTTACTTTCCCATCTTTTAAAGAGAAAATCCTTCAGCTTACAGTTCCAGAATACAAGTATTATGCAATAGTGTTATTCCGAAAGTCAGCGAAGAATCTCATTCTAACCTACAAATCAGACAATAATTTTCCACCCTTTGCCCAGTTTTCTCTATCTACTTCTGTAATTACTATATAAGTAGATTGTGGCGGCTTGTTCGCAACCTCTTCTAATACTTTTGTAATACCTTCTGCGATTTTTTCTTTCTGTTCTTTTGTTAGCTTTCCGGCTACCTTAACTTCAACGTATGGCATTTTTAATCCTCCAGCTGATACTGTTTTATTTTTCTATACAAAGACGATAAATCAATATCAAGAGCCTTTGCAACTTCTTTTAAATTTTTATTGTATACTTCCAAGGCTTTTTTAATCATCTCTCTTTCAAGCTCTTCTTTTGCATCTTTCAAAGGTCTTATTGTGATTGGAATGCTTTTTTCTTCATGGGCAGTAGTTTTACCAAACATGTTTGGTGGTAGGTCTTTGTTATAAACATAATCACCACTGTTAAAAATAACAATTCTTTCCATTAGATTTTTCAGTTCTCTTACATTTCCGGGCCAAGAATAGTTTAAAAAAGTTATTTTTACTTCATCAGTTAGTATTGGTGGTTCTACTTTATTTTCTATCGAAAATTTCTTTATAAAGTACTCTGCAAGTAAGATTATATCTTCTCCTCTTTCTCTCAGTGGTGGTACGGTTAATGGAATTACTGATAGCCTAAAAGCTAAATCCTGTCTGAAAGTGCCTTTTTCTACCTCTTTTTGTATATCTTTGTTTGTTGCTGAGATTACTCTTAAATCGACCTTTATTTTCGTATTACTTCCCAGTCTTGAAAATTCTTTTTCTTCTAAGACTCTTAAAAGCTTCGCTTGGGCAGGTAGGCTCATGTCTGCCACTTCATCTAAAAATAACGTTCCTTTATCTGCAAGCTCCAACTTTCCTATCTTTCTAGTAAAAGCATTAGTAAACGCTCCTTTTTCGTATCCAAAAAATTCAGCCTCAAAAAGCTCGTCAGGTATTGCAGCACAGTTTATATCTACAAATGGATAATCTTTTCTGCTAGATTGATAATGAATAGATTTTGCTACAAGTTCTTTACCGGTTCCGTTTTCTCCAAGAATCATTACCCATGCATTTGTTTTTGCTACTTTTTCTATCTGTTTTTTCAATTGAACTATCTTTTCACTATTTCCGATGATTTCAATCTGACTTTCTTCTTTTTCTTTATAATACCAAAGACTTTGTCTCAATTTTATTTCTTTTTCTATTTTTTCTATTGCTGCAAATATCGTGTCTGTAGATAGTGGTTTTTCTAAAAAGTCGAAAGCACCTTCCTTTATTGCTTGAACGGCTATAGGTATGTTTGCATGACCGGAGATCATAACTATAAAGCTGTTTGGCTGATGCTCTTTTATAAAAGAAATCAAAGATATACCATCTCCATCAGGTAGCCACACATCTAAAAATATCAAATCAAAAACTTCTTTTTTTATTAAATCCTTTGCAGATGTCAGACTTCCGGCAACGCTTACAGAATGACCTTCGTCGCTGAGAATATCTTTAATCAAACTTTGGATATTTTTTTCATCATCCACAACCAAAATATTTAACATTTTTCGCACCTTACAACCCTTTTTGAAATTCCGCACATGATTTCATACGAAATGGTTCCTACAATGTTAGCAATATCTCCAAAGGTTATTCTTTTATCGCCACTTTCTCCAATTATCACAACCTCATCGCCAATATTTATATTCTCAATTTCAGAAACATCAACTATTGTCATATCCATCGTTATTTTACCAAGAATTGGAGCTTCTTTACCGTTTACTAAAAAAAACCATCTGTTGGATAAACTTCTTGGAAGACCATCTGCGTAACCAAATGGTACTATGGCAACCTTCATAGGTTTTTTGGCTACAAAGCTTCCATTATAAGAAACTCTATCACCTGTTTTTACATCTTTAATAGAAATAATTTTAGATTTTACGCTCATCACTTGTTTCAGCTCTATCGGATAATCTTCAAAAGGTTTTTCTCCATACATAGCAAGACCAACCCTTATAACATTGCAAAAATCACACTCATAAACAACACCGGCTGAGTTTTGAACGTGTATGTATTTTGGCTTAACATCAAGAAGATTTAAAATCTCTTTAAACTCTTTAATCTGATTTATTGTATACTCTCTATCAGTATCAGCACTTGATAGATGGGTTAATACTCCCTCTATCTCAAACTCTTTTAAAAGTGGTTTTATTTTTTCCACATTCTCTAAATAAAACCCAAGCCTTCTCATTCCGGTATCAAATTTTAGATGTATTTTTCTATTTTTAAGCTTTCTTGCAACTTCTAACTGGTTAAAGTCCGAAATCACGGGAATTAAGTTGTACTGATTTAAAATCTCAGTCTCTTCTTTTAAAACCCCACCAAGAATAAGAATATTTTTAAAAATTCCATTTTCTCTTAATTCTTTCCCTTCTAAAGGAGTAGCAACACAAAAATATTCTATAAAATCCAATTCTTGTAGGTATTTGGACACTAAAACCGCGTTATGACCGTATGCATCCGCTTTTACAACTGCAAAAATTTTTTTCTTTGAAAAAGAGTATAAATTTTTTACATTATGCTTTAAATTTTCTAAATTTATTTCAGCAAAACTTCTATAAAAGCTAATTTTAAACCCTCCATAAAATTGTGATATTATAGTTTAACAAAAAACTTAGAATAAAATGAAGGGATGGGTTAAAAATGCCAGAGAAAAAACCAGTTGTGGAAGGTTATCAGAAAGCCATAGAAAAATTATCCGGTGTTGATATAAATGCAATAGTTTTTTTACTTTTTTTAATTTTAATCATTATTCTCGCTGTTTTGTTTTTAAACAATTTAAGTAAAAAACTTAAAGCGAAATACCAATATTCAGAATTTGTAAAATATGCTAAAGAGAAAGAGTTAAGCGATGAGCAAGTATCTATTCTTTGGGATTATTCTAAAAAGATGGGTAGAGACCCATTTTTAGCTTTAGAGTTTAAATCACCATTTGAGAAAGTTGTTGACCTTTATATAAAGGATAATCCAAATTTTAATGAAAATTTAATCAAAGATATGAGAGAAAAGCTTGGATTTGATGTCGTACCATCTTTTGTTCCAATTACTGTTACAAAAGATATTGACCTTTTCCAAGGAGGAAGGATTAAATTAGAAGATGGAAGAAGTTTTAATGTTGTCTTATATGACAAAGATGAATTATATATGTACTGGGCTATAACAGATAAGAATATACCGAATTTAAATGTTGGGGATAGGGTAAAAATATCTTTTACAAGAAAATCGGATGGTGCTTATGTCGTTGAAGTGCAAATAGAGGATATCTTGAAAGAAAGTGGAACCGTTATATTAAAAATTCCGCATACATTTGAAATTTTAAGAACTCAAAGAAGAGAATATCCAAGGGTAGATACGGATATAGAAGCTGTGTTAGGTAAAAAAATAAGGGAAGATGATAAAGAAATCATAAAGTGGTATATTGGTAGAATTCTTGATATAAGCCCATCTGGTGCAAGATTTTGCGTAAGCATAGAAGAAAAAAATACATTAAACCTAAGAATTGGGGATGAAATTATATTAACATTTACACTAGAGGAAAAAGATTTTCAGTTGACAGGCGATGTTGTAAATATTTACGAAAAGCAAAAAATTATTTGTTACGGCATTAAATTTAAAGAAATTAAAGAAAGTGTCCAAAGGGATATATTTAGCTATGTAAGAAAAGAGCAACAAAAAATGTTGAGCTTATACAAAAAACAATCTTGAAATAATATATTTTTTTCATATTATATTGACTTATTTTAAAGGAGGTTTTTTGAATGGATTTAGAAAAAATAAAAAAACAACTTTTAGAAAAAAGAGAGCAGATATTAAAATCTATGGAAGAAGCATCAAAAAATGATTTAAATGAAAAGACCGGCGTTGGTGATGATGCGGATAACGTAACAGAAGAGCTTAGCAGAGAAACGTTTTATAGATTAAACCAAGCAGACAGAGAAACATTATTTTTAATAGACTTAGCTTTAAGAAAAATAGAAAACGGAACGTATGGAATATGCGAAGAGTGCGGTGCAGTTATTGGAGAAAAAAGACTTGAAGCGATTCCATGGGTAAGACTCTGTATTGATTGTAGTCAAAATGAAGAAATCGTTAGAGCTTTCCAACAAAAGAACGAAGAAGAGATGTTATACAACATTATACCTCCTGCTCTTGGTGGAGAGGAAGAAGAAAGCAAAGCTGTACCTTCTGAGTAATTAAATGAATAAGAAAGTTTTAATGTTTTTAGGCATTTCTTTTGTTATTATTGTTTTGGATTTATTCACTAAAAGCTTAGCAGAAAAGTATTTAGCTGATAAGACGATTGAGGTTATACCCGGACTTTTTAATTTGGTTTTGGTTTGGAATAAAGGCGCTGCTTTTGGAATGTTAGCCCAAGCTCCGGAGACTATAAGAAAATTAATACTTGTAGGCTCTTCAATCATTGCTGCAGTTATCACTGCTGGATATGTTTTTAAGTCAAATGCAAAGCTATCTAATTTAGAGGTCATAAGTTTAGCTTTAATCTGCGGTGGGTCTGTTGGAAATCTTTATGATAGGTTTATGTTGGGTCAGGTAAGGGATTTTTTAGATTTTTATATAAACGACCATCATTGGCCGGCGTTCAATGTAGCAGATGCCTCTATTACGATAGGAATAGCTTTATTTATTGGGTATGAGCTTTTTTGGAAGAAAAGAAAAATTACGAATTAGAAATATCTAATACCTTGGATGAGAAATTAGGAATTTTCATGGAATTTTAAAAAAAAAAGTGATCCTTCGGACTAAAGTTCTCGAGATGACGAGAAATTTCCGAATGATGTCATTCTGAGCGAAGCGAAGAATCTCTTACTTTTACCCAATTTCTCATCTGGCATGTATAATATATAATAAGAATATTAGAATAACTTAAAGAGGTTTTAAAATTGATAGGATACTTAGTTAAAAAAATCTTTGGAACTAAAAACGAAAGAGAAATCAAAAGATTAAGAGAAATCGTAAACAAGATAAACAAGTTAGAGCCCGAGCTTGATGCTTTAAGTAATAAAGAGCTTATTGAAGAAAGTAATAAATTAAAAGAAAAAATTAGAGGTAATCCACACCTTTCTGAGGCAATTACAGAAGGAGAAATCATTGAAGAGCTCCCTTTAGCCTTTGCTATTGCCAGAGAAGCAGCAAAAAGGACTCTTGGTCTTAGACCTTTTGATGTTCAGCTTATCGGTGCCTTGGCTTTACATAAAGGAATGATTGCAGAAATGAAAACCGGTGAAGGTAAAACGCTTGTTGCAGCAATCGCAATATATCTTAATGCTCTTACCGGAAAAGGTGTTCATCTTGTAACGGTTAACGATTATCTTGCAAAGAGAGATGCAACTCAAATGGGTTCTATCTATAAATTCCTTGGCTTATCTGTTGGAGTAATAAATACAAACAGTGCTTCTTATCTTATCCAGTGGGCTGATGAAGAAAAATTCAAAAAAGCAGTAGAGCTTGATAGAAGAGTTTGGGAAAAAGGATTTTTTGGAGAGCTTTTACCGCCAGAAAAGTATGATGTAGAAGCAAAAAAAGATTATTTCACTGTTGCTGTAGATTCAGACAGAAGGTCAGCCTACGAAGCAGATATTACATACGGAACAAATAATGAGTTTGGATTTGATTATCTTAGAGACAATATGGTCTTTTCAAAAGACCAAATGGTGCAAATAAAAGGGCATCACTACGCAATCATAGACGAAGTAGACTCTATTTTAATAGACGAAGCAAGAACTCCGCTTATCATTTCCGGACCATCCGGTGAAGATGTTTCTATCTATTACGATACAGATAATTTTGTTAAAACGCTTACAAAAGATGAAGATTTTATCGTAGATGAAAAAAACAAAAACGCAGTTTTAACAGAAAAAGGCGTAGAAAAAGCAGAGAAATATTTTAACCTTGAAAACCTGTATGACCCAAAAAATATAGAAATCCTGCACGCAATAAATCAGTCTTTAAGAGCCAACTATCTTTATCATAGAGACAGGGATTATGTTGTAAAAGATGGAGAGGTTATAATCGTTGACGAGTTTACCGGTAGACTTATGCCCGGCAGAAGATGGTCTGATGGATTACATCAAGCAATCGAAGCAAAAGAAGGTGTAAAAATCCAAGCAGAAAACCAAACCTTGGCATCTATTACATTCCAAAACTATTTTAGAATGTATAAAAAACTTGCCGGTATGACAGGTACCGCAGAAACAGAAGCCTTGGAGTTTAAAGAGATTTACAACCTTGATGTGCTTGTAATACCAACAAACAAACCTGTAAAAAGAATTGACTATCCTGACCTTGTATATAAAACCAAAAAAGAAAAATTCAATCAAGTAGTTGAAGAGATAGAAAGACTACATAAACAAGGAAGACCTGTTCTTGTCGGAACTGTTTCTGTAGAAACTTCTGAATTTTTATCAGGACTTTTGAAAAAGAAGGGCATTCCGCATAACGTATTAAACGCAAAAAATCACGAAAGAGAAGCAGAAATTATAGCACAGGCTGGAAGATTAGGAGCTGTAACAATATCTACAAACATGGCAGGTAGAGGAACAGATATTTTACTTGGTGGAAACCCAGACTTTTTGGCAAAAGAAATTTTGAAGAAAAAAGGGTTAACTCCAGAAACTGCAACAGAAGAGCAGTACAGCGAAGCTTTAAAAGAAGCACAAAGAATTACGTTAGAAGAAAAGCAAAAGGTTATAGAGCTTGGCGGTCTTGCTGTAATAGGAACAGAAAGACATGAAAGCAGAAGAATAGACAACCAGCTTAGAGGTAGAGCGGGAAGACAAGGAGACCCAGGAAGTTCAAGATTTTTCCTATCTCTTGAAGATGATCTGCTAAGACTTTTTGGCGGAGATAGATTGATTGCATTGATGGATAGACTAAAAATACCGGAAAACGAACCAATAGAAAGTACGATGGTATCAAAAGCAATAGAAAACGCACAAAAAAGAGTAGAAGGTCAAAACTTCCAAATAAGAAAAAGGCTTTTAGAGTTTGACGATGTAATGAACAAACAACGTCAAGTAATATACTCTCTAAGAAGAGATATCTTGGAAGGAATAAACTTAAAAGATGAAATAAAACTTTGGCTAACTGATATAGTTTTATACTTTTCAGATAAATACGCACCGGCTGAAGAATATCAAGAGAAATGGGATTTAGAAGAGCTAAAGAAAACATTTAAAGAATGGCTTGGGGTAGATATAGATATTCCAACAGACAAAGAATGGGACAGAAAAGAATTAGAAGAATACATACTAAAACAACTTGAAGAGTTTTATAGTCAAAAAGAAGAAAAACTTGGCAGCTCTTTAATGAGAGAGTTTGAAAGATACATGACTCTTCAAGTATTAGATAACCTTTGGAAAGAACATTTACACAACTTAGACAGACTAAGAGAAAGCGTATATTTAAGAGGTTATGCACAAAGAGACCCACTGGTTGAATACAAAAAAGAAGCATTCGACCTGTTTGAAGATATGATGTTTAAACTAAAATACAACACACTTGAATACTTATACAAACTCCAAGTTCAATCTGAAGAAGAGATAGAAGAAGAGAGAGCTAAAAAAGAAAAAGAAGCTGAGAAAATACTCAAAAAAGCAGAGACAAACATTCAGCCAGAAGAGAAGAAAAAGAAAGTAATAAAGTATAAAAACAGAATGGAAAGAAGAAAGAATAAGTAGGTGAGAAAGTGAGGAGTGAGAGTGCTATAAAAATTTTTGTAAAGTTCACATTTTCTTGTCATCTTGAGGACTTTGGTCCGAAGGATCTCCTCTTTAAAAAAGGTGAGAAAGTGAGTAAGTGAATAAGTGAGAGGTAAAAGGCGGAGATTCTTCGCTGACGCTCAGAATGACACCATTGGGTCGTACTTTGTCATCCTGAGGCCGAAGGAACTCATCTTTCGATGTTAAAATTTTAAAACACGATAGATTGGGAGTGAGTAAATGAAAAACCTATTTCCTAACCTCTTATTTACTACCATCAAATAAAATGGAGAAAAAGTTAAATATTACTTTTTTAATTTTGTTTTTCGTTTTGGTTGGAGTTATCTATTTAAGCAGTAAATATCCTGAAATTGCCATCTTGAAAATATTAAAGTTTGGACTTGAGGCTTCTTTTGTTGGATTTATTGCAGATTCTTATGCCATCTATGGACTATTCTACAAGCTTGGACCACACACAAATATAATTTTAAGAAAAAGAAAAAGCATTGAAAACAAAGTTATTGATTTTGTAGCCAACTTTTTATTGAGCAAAGAAGTAATAGAAAAAGAACTCAGTAACATTAGATTTGATGTAGATATAATCTCAAAAATAGAAAATCCAGAAACAAAAAAGAAAGTTGTTGATTTTTTAAAGTCTGTAATTGAGAGAAAAATAAAAGAAAAAAAAGATTATCTTGAAGAGTTTAAAGAACTTCCATTGGGAGCTTTTGTAAAGACCGCTTTTTATGATTTTGCAGAAAAGTTTTTAGCTAAGTATTTAGACAAAAAATTTAGAAAGCATAAGTTGACGAGCTTTTAAAAAAGATTAAAGATGATGGAGGAAAT
>NZ_ABZS01000014.1 GCF_000173615.1 Sulfurihydrogenibium yellowstonense SS-5
TACCAAAATTAGGTGTGAAGGTTGGTTTTATTACTCCTATCTCAAATCCTTTCTGTGATGGATGCTCTAAATTAAGACTCACAGCAGAAGGAAAAATAAAACTTTGCTTGAGAACAGATGAAGAACTGTCGGTTAAAGAAATATTAAGATATGGAACTGATGAAGATTTAGATGAGTTTTTAAGAAAAGTTTTGATAGCTAAGGAAATTTCAAATCTAAACATTCAAAAATCAAATTATGCTTTTTCAGACTGTGTAAGAGTTATGACCAGCATTGGCGGTTAGTATGTTAGAATAGTATTAATCTGATACGGGGGGTTAATACTATGGACGTTGGAACTTGGTTTCCAATAGTAATTCTTGGAATGGTTGTTTTTGCTATTATGCTGTTTGGAATTTTTGTGTACTTAGATAGAGACTAATGCTTCATAGATTTTATTTTATTACAGACAGAAAAAAGTTTAAAAAACCTTTTCTCGATACAATAAAAGAAGTTTTAGATAAAGGCATTAGATTGCTTCAAATCAGAGAAAAAGACCTTCCGGATAATGAACTTTTTAAGCTTACGGAAGATGTTTTAAAGATTGCCGAAGGCTATGATGCAAAGATAATAATCAATAGTAGACTTGATATTGCTTTACTTCTAAATCTTGACGGTGTACATCTTCCAGAAAATGGACTTCCGATAGAGCCAATAAAGAAAAAATTTCCTAATTTGATAGTTGGCAAGTCTTGTCATTCTTTGGAATGCGGATTACAGGCTTATCAAGATGGGGCAGATTATGTTTTTATTTCTCCGATTTTCCAGGTAGAAGGTAAAGCACCACCAATTGGAGTAGAAAAGTTAAGGGAAATAGTAAATAAATTACCTTTACCTGTTTATGCTCTTGGTGGTATAAATAAGTTCAACGTTCAATCTGTGCTTGATACAGGCGTTTATGGAATTGCAAGTATTAGATATTTCTTAGATTAGGTTTTTCTAAACTGTTATTATATTTGTCAATTTTTAAATTTTCTAATCTCTAAAAATGTTGAATTGAGTAAGTAAAGCCAATCTTTGAAAGATTCCAATTAAAAAACTTTAGAGTGTTCTAAATTTTAATTAAGTCTAAAATTTATTTGATAAGTCATTCTGCAACCGTGCGAAGAATTTCCTTTCTTTGCGTGTCTAAGTTTGCCATTTTTGAGCTAAGCGAAAAATCTCCTCTTTTCATTCTTTAACTCTCTTAAAAAAAGAGACCCTTCAGCCTTCAGCTTCTGGATGACAAGAACAAGCTATTAATACCTTTCTGCAGCCGAAAAGAATCCCTTTACCTTACTTCTCACTCATTAACTGCATGGACAATTCATGAATTGCCTCTACTTGCTATACTTAAAACAGAAAATTCTTCTGCTTAAGGTCCTTAGAATGATATGATGAAATGTAAACTTGCAATAATTTTAAAACATTCTTATTAAACCTTAACAGACATCACAGTAATACCATATTCCTTTGCTCTATTTATAAACTTCTCTTTTTCTAACAAAAATGTTTTATTTGCCTCAATTGCCAAAACCTTAGCTTTTGCTTTCTTCATAATTTCAAGAGTTTTGGAGCCAATAACCGGAACGTCGTATCTCATATCTTGATTACTACGTGCAGTTTTACAGACTACTGTATTTTCTCCTCCAAACTCTCCGCCTCTTAAAATACACTTATCAGTTCCTTCCACGCCTTCCACAGCAATCACAACACCATTTTTTACAACCACAGTTTGACCAATATCAAGGTCTGCGATCTCTTTTGCTATCTTTATTCCAAATTCTACATCTTTTAAAACTTCTGCATCATCAACCGGATTTATCAAAAAACCTTCCGGGATTAGCAACTCTTTTAAATAAGGTGTTGGGTCTATAAATTTAAATCCTTCTGATTCAAGTTCTTGAATGATTGAATGGAGTATAGATTTTGCTCTTTTGTCTTTAAGTTTACTTAAAAATGTTTTTGCCCGATGGTCTAATTTATGAAAATGAAAAAGTATAGAGCTATGCTCTATTTTCCCAAGCATAACAAGGTTTTGAACGTTTTCTTTTTTGAGAAAATCTATTATTTTTTGAGCTTCTGTGAATGAAAACCAATGAGTTTTTCCGTAGCGTTCTAACTCTTTATCTGCTGAGGATTTTATGGCTATGATGGTTAGGTCTTCGTTGTTTTGATAGGCTGATTTTGCAAAAGCTTTTGGAAGTTCTCCACTACCTGCGATAAGTCCGATTTTCATTCTTCGTCAGATATAAGCAGTTTCCTTTTTGAAGCTTCTGGGGCTATTCCTCTTTTTGTTGTTTTGACAAAGTCTAAAAGCATTTGAATTTCTTTAGTCTTAGGAAGTTTTTCTTCTACTTCTTTTATACCCTCTGCCAAAGTTGGAGATGTTCTAAATAATATTCTGTATGCTTCTTTTAAAAGTTTTATAGTTTCTGAGCTAAATCCTCTTCTTTTTAAACCAACTAAATTTAAACCATACAATAAAACATGATTTTTTGACGCCCTTGTAAAAGGTGGTATATCTTTATCTACGGCAGATGCACCGCCTACCATAGCATAATCACCAATTCTGCAAAATTGATGTATCGGTGTTAGTCCGCCTACAAATACATAGTTTCCTATTTTTACATGTCCTGCTAATGTAACACAGTTAGCTAAGATTGTATTGTCTCCTACTTTGCAATCATGAGCAATATGAACGTATGCCATCAAGTAAGTATTATTTCCGATTCTTGTAATTCCATCATCAAAAGATGTTCCTCTGTGTACTGTACAGTATTCTCTTAAAACTGTATTATTGCCGATTTCTACATAAGAGATTTCACCTTTAAAGCCAAGATGCTGTGGAATGTTTCCAATAACACAGCCTTCAAAGATTTCGCAGTTTGAACCTATTTTTGTATAATTTCTAATTTTGACAGATGAGTGAATGACTGTATTATCGCCAATTTCTACTACATCCTCAATAATAGAAAAAGGACCAACCTTAACGTTGGTCCCAAGCTTTGCTTTATTACTAACTATTGCTGTTGGATGTATTTCTACCATTAAATTCCTTTATGTAAGCAATGCTTTTAAAACTTCCTTAGACTGTACGCCAACCTTTGTATCAACTACTCTTCCGTTTTTGAATACCATGATTGTTGGAATAGCTCTTATGCCGTATCTCATTGCAAGGTTAGGATTTTCATCTGTGTTTACTTTTACAACCTTTGCCTTTCCTTCTAATTCTACTGCAAGCTCTTCTACGATTGGAGCTATTAATCTACATGGACCACACCATGGAGCCCAAAAGTCTACTAATACAGGCACATCCGAGTTTAATACTTCTTGTTCAAAATTTGATTCGTTCACTGATATAACTTTGCCAGCCATCCTTTCAGTCCTCCTGTGTTAAATTTTTGTATAAATCTAATACTCTTTTGTCTTTAATATAATAACATACAATTGAACCTTCTCGCTTATATCCAAGTATCCCTCTGTTTCTCAATACTGAAAGATGTTGAGATACGTTTGGTTGTGGCAAATCTAAAGCTTCCCATATATGTTTAACGCATTTTTTTCCACTTGCAAGAAACCCGATAATTTTAAGTCTTGCTGGATGAGCTAAAGCTTTAAGAAGTTCGGCTGTATCTTCTAAAAATTGTTCATCTTGCCATTTTTCAAGTTCTTTTGTTCCTTCCTTTAATTCCATAAAAATCACCTGCGATTTAGAATATTAGAATATATTATAAATATAATTTTTTATATATGCAATAGAAATGTAAAGCACCACTCCAAATTTTAACCAGGTCTAAAAATTGATTAACCTTTCGATCGGTTATTCTAAAGCTATGCGAAAAGTCTCAATCCTTTCACCTTTCACTTATTCATTTTCTTAAAAGAAGAGATCCTTCGGACTAAAGTCCTCAGGATGATGGTTGAAGGTAAAGTTATATTTACACTCTACAATTACTAATCTTTTCTTACCTATTTACTATGCTACTTTTTCAATGATTGCTTTTGTTGAAATTACGTGTTTATGTAATCCAAGCTCTTTTGGTTTTAAACCTATTGCTAAACCTATAAGCTGTGGCAAGTGTAAAACCGGCATTCCAATATTTACTCCGATTTTTTCTTCTGCTTCCGGCTGCATAGCATCAAGTTGCGTATGGCATAATGGACAAGGTGTTACCATAAAGTCGGCTTTTTCTTTTTTTGCTGCTTGCGTATCCATTGCTGTTAATCTTAATGTAACTTTGTCTTCTGCAGACCAAAAAGAGTGGAATCCACAGCAAGCAAGTCTTGCATCATGGTCTACCGGTGTTCCACCAAGAGCTTCTATCAATCTTTCTATAGAAGTTGGGTTGTCTGGGTCTTCGTATCCTGTTAAATAAGGTGGTCTTATGATGTGGCAACCATAGAAAGGAGCTATTTTAAACTCTTTTAATGGTCTTACTACCATTTCTTTAATTTTATCAAGACCAACCGCATCTATTACTTCCCATAAAAAGTGAGTAACTTCTATCGTTCCTTTATATTCTAATCCGGATTCTTTTAAGACTTCATTAACTGCAGCTCTAACTTCTGGGTCATGGTCTAATTTGAATTTTGCTTCTCTAAGCATTAATGTGCATGTGTTACAGATTGTTAACATATCAAGTCCAAGCTCTTCTGCCAATGCCAAGTTTCTTGCATTTATAACAAGAGATAAAAATTCGTCTTTTTCTTGAACAGCACCCGCTCCACAGCAAGTAGCAGCTTCAAGCTCTATTAATTCCATTCCAAGCTTTTCTGCAACAAGCTTTGTTGAGTCATAAAGTTCAGGAGCTACACCCTTAGCTGAACATCCTGTATAAAATGCATATTTCATGATTGTACCTCCTTCTTCTTGCTTTTTCTCTTGTCTTCATAAACAGTATGTACGTCCGGAATAATTTTTATCTTAACTTTATCTTTCATCTCTCTTGCTTTATCCATGATCTTTTGAACTTCTTCATGTCTTTTTACTTTATGACCACCGAAAAAGTCTGCAATGTTAACTTTACCTTTAAAGAACATTCTAAGACCAAATGGAGCTCTTTTTGCAGCACCAAGCAATCCTTCTTGTCTCATTGGAAGAAGCATTTCGTTTAAAAGACCTCTGTTATATATATCATTTTCAAAAATCTCAGCATGGATTTCTCCCGGTGATTTAAAGCCCTCTTCTGCTGCAATGATTCTTGTTCTTATGATATTTTCGTACGGTTGAACTTCCTTAGGACATCTTGTTGTACATTCCATACATCTAACGCACCATTCAAGATTGAAATCTTTTAATACTTCTTCAAGTCTTTCTCTCTTTGCCCCATCTCTTGAATCTGCAATAAATCTGTATGCTTTCGATATTACCATTGGTCCTAAGAAATCTTTATTAACTTTAAGAGCATTACAATCTGACATACAAGAATTACATAAAATACAATCAGAGGCATAATCTATTTTCTGATGGTCAAATGGGTCTTGTCTGTATTCTTTACCATCTGCAGGTGGAGGTTCTTTTGGTATAAACCAAGGCTTAATTCTTTTTAATTTATCAACTACCCAGTCCATATCATATACAAGGTCTTTTAATACTCTAATATTTCCTGCTGGCTCTACGATTATAGTATCTGTATTATATTTTTCTAATAGATGTGTAATTTGGACTTTGCAGGCTAAGTTCGCATGTCCGTTTATTTTTACTGCACAAGAACCACAGATTGCAGCTCTACAGTTATATCTGAAAGAGATCGACGGGTCTTGTTCTTCTTTAGCTTTGAAGAGTGCTGCCAGTAGCGTCATTCCTTTTTCTACCGGGAGTTTGTAAGTTTTGTAATATGGTTCTGCGTTTTTTGTTGGGTCGTATCTAAACACTTTAAGATAGAAAAATTCCATAGCTGCCACCTCTGTAAAAATTTACATTCATATATTTAAACATATTTTTTATAAAAATCAAATACTGTTTGATTTTTTTCTTTTTTAAGTTAATCGGTGAGAGTGTTCCAAAATTCTTGTAAGTTTGCCTTTTTCTTGTCATCCTGAGGATGTAAGTCTGAAGGATCTTCTCTTTTGATTTTTTGAATTGAAAAGAAAAGCAGGAGATTCTTCACCGGCTGCAGAATGACGACTTAATTTTTAGACTTAGTTAAAATTTGGAACATTCTCAATATTTATATCACGTCTCACATCTCACGTTTCACGTCTTACGTCTCACTTCTCGATAATATTTAAAATTTCGCTTTCTTCAAGCTTTGGATAATTTTCTATCTCTATATTTTCCAATAGATGCTCTACTTTACTCATACCAATTAAAACAGTTCCAACGTATGGGGTACTTCTTACAAATTGAATAGGAATATGAACATCCTTTTTTACTTTAAACATCTCTTTTACATTTTCCGGGAAATTTCTTAAAACTCTTTTTTGGAGCAACGGAGCACTAATGTATGTGTAAATTCCAAGCTTATTGGCAAGCTCTAAGGTTGAGTAATATCTTCCTTCATAAGGCTGGTTTTTTAGTTTAAATGCTTCAAGCATTGCAATATTGTATGGCAGCTGAATGAATCTAAAATGATGGTTTTCTCCGCCAACTTCTTTTGCTATCTTGAAAATTTCATACAGATTTAAATGTTGTGGATGACTTTCTTCTACTCTAAAGCCGTTCCATGTTGCAAGACCATAATATCTTAACTTACCTTCTTTAACCTTTCCTTCCAACAATCTAAAAACTGTCCATATTTTTTGATAGAACTTTTCTCTTGAAACAATCTGTAGCTGGTCTTCTGGGTTGTGAAGAAAATAAACGTCAATATAATTT
This sequence comes from Sulfurihydrogenibium yellowstonense SS-5, assembly GCF_000173615.1. Classification (GTDB taxonomy): domain Bacteria; phylum Aquificota; class Aquificia; order Aquificales; family Hydrogenothermaceae; genus Sulfurihydrogenibium; species Sulfurihydrogenibium yellowstonense. The sequence goes on from NZ_ABZS01000014.1 coordinate 6,839, forward strand.
GTTTTTAGGTTTTCTAAGCTTTTTTCAAACGACCAATCTATATATTTTGGAGAAAGTATATTGCCGTATGGTGTGATATCATCTTTTGTAATAATGCCTTTGTCTATAAATTCTTCTTTTAAGTATTTTGTAATGTTGTCAATTTTAAGCCTGTTGTCTCTTGGAAAGTATCCGCCTTTTGTGGAGATTATGACTTTACTTCTATCTACTTCCTGCAATACTTCTGAGATTACTCTTTCGCTTTCCATATCTCTATAATTTATAGCAGTATCTACAACATTTATGCCAAGCTCTATCCCTTTTTTGATAGTATTTTTGTAGCTTTCATTGGTTATCGGGTCAGGATTTCCTAAGTATGTCCCAATTCCTATTTCTGAAAGTTGTAAGTCTAAAAAGTTTTTATAATTCATATTATCACCTTTATTTTTATTCTTTGCTTGGGTAAAAAGCTTAAAAGCGTTTGATATTCTTTTCATAACAAAACATTATTAATTCTTTTTACTTCGGCTGAGAAATTCAATAAAAATATAAGATTCTTCGCTACGCTCAGAATGACAAATAAGGTTTCCATTCCTATAATGCCTATCAGTCAACCTTTCCTTGTCATCCTGAGGACGTAAGTCCGAAGGATCTCCTTTTTAAATTCTATGAAATTACTAATTTTTCACCCAGTATAATAAAACATTATTAATTCTTTCTTTCTTTCTCTTCCAACTATTCCTTTATCTGTATTCTCTTTAAATTCCTATCTTTAAGATTAACATAAAGTGAATTAAAAATAAACTGACCTTCAGCAGGTTCATACTTTTGTGGAATTCCTGAGATAAACTTTTTTATGATTTCATCTTTCCTTACGCCAATAACAGAGTCTAAAGCTCCTGTCATTCCTACATCGGATATAAAAGCGGTACCACCGGGTAAAAATCTTTCATCTGCTGTTGGTACATGGGTATGGGTTCCAAAAACTATATCAGCTCTTGAATCTACATAATAGCCAAATGCTTGTTTTTCTGATGTTGCTTCAGCATGAAAATCTACGATAACGTAATCTACCTTCCCTTTAATAATCTCATAAATTTCATCAAACTTTCTAAACGGACAATCTAAGACCATTCCCATAAAAGCTCTACCCATTAGGTTTATAATGGCTACTTTATAGCCATTTTTTTCAAATACATTAAATCCTTTTCCCGGTGCAGATGGTGGTAAATTTGCAGGTCTTAAAAGTCTTTCATCGTCAATAATTTCATAAACTTCCTTTTTATCAAAGGTATGATTTCCTGATGTGATAACATCAACCTTAACTTCTATCATCTCCTGAAAAACTGATTTTGTAATGCCGTTTCCATGTGCTAAATTTTCACCGTTTAAAACAACAAAGTCAATGTTTAGTTCTTCAATCAATTTAGGGAGAACTGACTTAACGGCCCTCCTGCCGGTTCTACCGATTACATCACCTATAAGCAAAACATTCATTTATAAAACTCCTGATATTAAAAATTTTTCCTAAATCTATCATTTAGATACTTAATTTCTTATAGCTCTTTATTTTATCAAAAGTAAAAATCAAAAAAATGAGATTATTCAGACTTAACCTATGATAAAATAAACTTTTTATAAATACCTCTAAAACGGAGCAAAGTTGCAAAATTTAGAAGAAAATTTCTGGCAAAAGATACATCTTTATAAAGATATCTCAAATGAGCAGTGGCAAGACTGGAAGTGGCAAATAGCTAATAGAATTACTTCTTTAAATGAGTTAAAACAAATAATACCGATTAAAAACGAAGAAGATTTCTTGAAAATATCTGAAATATTTCACTTTGGAACCACTCCTTATTATATATCGCTAATCAATCCAAATGATGAGAACGACCCAATATTAAAGCAAATTCTACCGGACATAAAAGAGATAGATGAAAAATATCAAGAAGGAGCTTTTTTAGACCCATTTTTAGAAGATGTTAAATCTCCTGTACCCGGTTTAACCCATAGATACCCTGACAGAGTTTTATTTAGAGCTACAAACTTTTGTAGTGTTTACTGCAGACACTGTATGAGAAAGAGAATGTTCTTAGAAGATGAAAGAGCAAGGACAAAAGAAGAATACGATGCCATGTTTGAATACATAAGAAATAATAAATCTATAAAAGAAGTCTTGATATCCGGCGGTGACCCCCTAACCCTCCCAAATAAAAAGATAGAATATATTCTCAAAAATCTTTATGAGATATCGCATATTGATGTTATAAGAATCGGAAGCAGAGAGCTTGTTGTAAATCCTTATAGATTCTACGATGAAAAACTATTACAACTCTTTGAAAAATACGATAAAGTTTGGCTTATTACACATTTTAACCATCCAAATGAAATAACATCAGAAACAAAGAAGGCTGTAAAAAACATTCTATCAACAGGAACACCTGTTTTAAATCAAACCGTTTTACTAAAAGGAATCAACGATAGTAAAGAAACAATAGAAAATCTTATGAGAGATTTACTTAAAGTAAAAATAAAACCATACTATCTTTTTCAATGCGACCCAACAAAAGGAGTTTATCATTTTAGAACTCCTTTAGAAGTCGGTTTAGAAATTATGGAGTATTTAAGAGGAAGATTGTCAGGACTTGGAATACCAACCTTTGCCGTTGACCTTTTAGGTGGACTTGGTAAAGTCCCTGTCCTTCCAAATTATATAATTGAAAAAAATGAGGATTATATAGTTTTTAGAAACTATGAAAATAAAACTGTAAAAGTTAAAATTTGATTAAACTAACCCGTACTTTTTTAATTTTCTCCATAAAGTAACTCTATCTATATTCAAAATTTTTGCAGCTTTACTTTTGTTCCAATTTACACTTTCTAATACTCTTAATATCTTTTGTTTTTCATCAATCTCTTCATCAAGATCATTTTGCGTTAAAATCTTCGTGTTATAAACTATCTCGTCTGGAAGATCCGATACTTCTATAAACTTCCCTTTTGCTAAAATTACAGCCCGTTCAATAATATTTTCTAACTCTCTTATATTACCCGGATAGTCATAATTAAGAAGTAGCCTTACTGCTTCCGGAGATATACCTTTTATATGTTTGTTGTACTGCTTCGAATATAAATCTATGAAATAATTTATCAAAAACGGAATATCTTCCTTTCTTTCTCTTAATGCCGGAACTTTTATTGAAATTACTTTCAACCTGTAATACAGATCTTCTCTAAATTTACCTTCCTTCACAAGCTGGCTTAGGTCTTTGTTTGTTGCAGCTATGATTCTAACATCAACCTTTTTAGTTTTTGTATCTCCAAGTCTTTCAAATTCTTTTTCTTGAATTAGATGTAAAAGTTTTGATTGTAGATATGTAGGCAACTCTCCTATTTCATCTAAAAATAAAGTTCCACCATCAGCAAGCTCTACTTTTCCCGGCTTGTCTTTTACTGCCCCCGTAAAGGCACCTTTAACATATCCAAAAAGTTCACTTTCTAATAAATTATCAGGTATTGCAGCACAGTTTATCTTTACAAAAGGCTTATCTCTTCTTGAAGACTGATTATGAATATACTTTGCAAGAACATTTTTACCGGTTCCGGATTCTCCTTCCAATAAAACGTTTGCAGTTGTATCAGCGACAGTTTTAGCAATATCTAAAACATAAACCATTAAACTACTTTTAGTGATAAGTCTGGATTTATTGCTTGCAGCTTCTTGCGAAAGCATACAATCCGGAACGACATAGAATGAAAATATGCTCCCCTCCCCACTTTTTAACCTTGTAAATACAGCTGAAACTTTTATCTTACCGTATGCAGGCGTCTCAATTATAATGTCTTCTCTTGAAGAAGGAAGCTCTTTTAAATCTTTTTTTATAAGCAAACTTAAATTCATTCCTTTAATATCTACTTCTCTACATAATAGATTTTTTGCGTTTTGATTGTAATTTATTATTTTCCCTTGATTATCAACAACCACAATAGCATCAATTACAGAATCTAAGATTAAATGACTAAATTCTTTTTCTTTTTTTATGATTTCTATATACTGATTAACTTTTGTTGAGTCTCTAATCTCTTCAATTATTCCTGCAAACTCTCCATTTTCAAATACAGGTTTAAAACTATAACAAACTTTTTTAGAACAACAGCTTAAAGTTATATTAAAATCTTCAAATTCCGGGAATGTTGAATGTTTATTATAATAATCTATTGGACATTTTTTACAGATATCAAACATTTTTAAATTTTTACATGATTGACCTTCTTTTATATTCAAAATATCTTTTGCAGTTTTGTTTACGTATTTTATCTCTTTATTTTTATCAACAAATATTACACCGGTTGATAGATTGTTAAGCAAGTCTAAATCCATCATCACCACTCTGTAGGGACTCTGCCCATCATTCTTAAGCTTTCTTCAAAGGGTCCCATATATTTCATGGCTGTAATCATAGAGCCTTTAAATTTTAATTTTTTAGTAAGCATTGCAGCCTTTGGCCCCATTTCACCTTTGGCTAAAATTTTCCAGTTATCGTATGTTGCCCACATCTCAAAATCATATTTTTTATTATCAGCTTTTCCGGCGGATTTTGCAACTCCATTTTCAACTATAAGTTCAACAGCCTCATCTTCCTTTCCTTCTATAAAATACTTTATAGACGCAGTAAACCCTTTCAAATCATTAACAAGCTTATCATTTTTGTTCCATTCATCTTTGTATAATTGTATCCATTCTTCAGATAAGAATTTTGCCATTTTTCTACTCCTTTGATTTTTTAGCCGGGAGAAACTCCCGGCTTGAGTTAATTAATTACTTAGAAAGAAGAGCTCTAAAAACTTCATTAAATGAAACTTCATCGTTTTTAACGAATACACCAACATTACCTGCAACACAGACTGAATATTTAGGACCTGTCAATGCCCAGCCATGTAATGGAGTCCATTCTTGGCCAGAAAATGCAGTGTATCCATCTGTTTGCATTCTTGCCATTGCGTTGTTTGCTGCACACATTGTAGCTGCCATTGCTGCCTCTTCTTCAGTTATATCCCCTTCGTAAGCTACAAGTGTGCCATCTGGATTAAATTCACCTGCTGCAAAAACACCTTTGATTGACATTAATTTTTTTAAGTCTGCCATTTTACCCACCTCCTAATTAAACATACTTGCTTAAAACTTCAAAAGTTTTGTCAAAGTCAGCTTTTGAAAGCTCAACAAAAACTCCGACATTTCCCATGATGCATGCAGCATATTTTCCGGCTGCTACTGCAAAACCTTGAACAGGATAAAATCCTTCTTTACCTGTATATGCGCTCCAACCTTTTGCTTGCATGTTTCCTATAGCTCTGTTAGCTGCAGCCATCAATGCAGCTATTTCTGCAGCTTTTTCTGAAATGTCCCCAGTGTAGGATAAAAGTCTTCCATCTTCAGAAAACTCTCCTGCTGCAACTGCTCCGGGCAACGACATTAACTCGTGCAACTTTGATAAAATTGCCATGTTCAACACCTCCTTAAAAAATTTTCAAAAATACTTATATAAATTTTCATGCCAATCACATTAAGTATTTGTAAAAATAATATTAATTATGAAATAAGCTTTGACTGAGATGTTGCAAAAAATGTTGCATACATTAAAACTGTTGCATAGTATGTTGCAATAAGTTAATTGATGCAGATCATATTGAATGATATACGTCGGATGAGAAATTCAATAAAAGCTATGAGATTAAAAATAAAAGACTCTTCGCCGACTGTGTGGAATGACAAATAAGACAGTTGTTAATGTAGATGTGTGCATGTAATTCATGAATTGCCCCACTACTATTTTACTTTCTTTGTTATCTTTAGGCTGTAAGCCCAAGGAACATATTTTTTGATTTTTTGATTTGAAAAAACAAGAGATTCTTCGCCGACTTCAGAACGACAACATTGATTTTTGAAACAGTCTCTATAGTACATTTTTGATATAATAAACTCCAATATTTAATCACGGGAGGTTAACAACAGTTGCTATTTTTTGTAAAAAAGTTTAAAGCAGTAGAGATTGAGAAATGATAACACTCCAATGTCAACTTGAATTCCAAAATAAGCAAGATAAAGAGATTGTATTAGATTTAATGCGTAAATTTTCATCTGCTATGAGATATGCTTATCAAAGATTGTTAGAAGGTGAAAAAAGAAAAGATTTGAAAAAGCATTTATCAAAACTATTCAGCATAAATACAAGATACTCAGACGATGCTATATTCTTAGCACAATCAATGATTACATCATGCAAAGAGAGGGAACAAAATCCAAAAAAGCTTATCTTTGGCTCAAGGAAATTATTTGAGCAATTAAAGAAAAACCATTTAACAGGTAAAAGAAGAAAACAGTTAAAAACAAAATGGAAGGAAAGCAGACAAGGGAATTTGTATTCAAGAGGAGATAAAACAAAACAAGGAAATCTGAATTTAAGATTTCAGTGGATAAATGATGAATTGTATTTAAGAATAAACACAGGAGATAGACAGTATATCTACGCAAAAGTAATTAGAAGTGTTGAAAGAAAAAATGATAAATGGATAGAGTTTATGTTTATGCTTGAAAATGCATACAGATATGGAGAATGGTTTCCATACTCAGTTAATCTGAAAATAAAAAACGGCAATGTATATGCTTTTATATCTGTTGAAGAGAAACTGCCACATATCACAATCAAAAAAGACAATGGAATAATAGGCATAGATGTAAACGCATATCCATTTCATTTAGCATTGGCTTTTACACTACAAAAAGGTAAAAGAGGATTGGGATATAAAGAAAAACTGCCTAAGAATTACAAAGAACTTTTAAATGATTCTGATTTTCTATCATACACTATAGCAAGAATTGAAGATAATATTAAAAAACTAAAACAAAAGCTAAAAGAAGAAAAAAACGAATATAAGAGAAATAAAATTAAAAGCAAATTAGCAAAACTAAGAAAAAACCTAAAAACATTACAAAACCACGTCTCACTTTTCACATCTCACGTCTCACGTTTAGAAAGTGGAAAGAGCAAGACAGCTTCCCAACAAACTGTCAACCAACGGAAGGAACTGGTGAGGGGTCTGCCTACAAGCAGACATAAAAGCTGGCAAGTTCTTTCCATAGCTTTAGCCTTCTGCTGTCTTGAAAAATCTTACAGAGATTTTTCTCCTTTGAAACGTGTTATAATTTCAAAGGATTGGACAGCAGTGGCTAATAGGTTAGTTCCTGTGCTTGGTATATGGACTATGACACTTCCAAAATACCGCCTGTTGGGGTCGGAAGTGTCTGAAATGGCGGAATACAAATTCCCCAACCCAAGCTGTAGTTTTATACAGTTTGGTTGACCAGGTTTAGATGGAAGAGCTTAAAAAACTTATTTTAGAAGCATGGGAAAACAGAGAGCTTTTAAAAGAAAATAAATACAAAGAAGCGGTAAGAGAAACCATTGACTTATTAGACAATGGAAAAATAAGAGTAGCAGAGAAGATA
>NZ_ABZS01000013.1 GCF_000173615.1 Sulfurihydrogenibium yellowstonense SS-5
ATTATAGAGCCTACTAATCAAGTCAAAGATTGTGAAAATATTTATTCAATTGGAGATAGTGCTGCATTAGAAGGTCCTGAATGGAAAGCAAAACAAGGACATTTAGCCGAAGTTATGGCAAGAAATACAGCTTATAACATTGCTTTAAAAGAAGGTTTAGAAAAAGGAAATCCTAAAACTTACATTGAACACATTAATATTCTCTGTCTTATGGATATGGGTAATGGCGGGGGTCTTGCATACAGAGATGACAAAAAAGCTATGCTAATACCACTTCCAATCATAGGACATTGGATGAAAAAAGGTTGGGGAATGTATTACAAGCTTTCCAAACTTGGCAAAATTCCAAGATTGCCCGGAATGTAAAAAGATGAAAATTAAATTTTGGTCATGATTTTCAAGTAATCATATTGCTATAATACTTATAACTTACTCCGTGAGTGAGAAATTTCTAAAAGTAGGAGATTCTTCGCCGGCTGCAGAATGACAAATAAGATTAATCTTTCTTTGACGATTATCATTCAACCTTTTCCTGTCATTCTGAGGACTTTAGTCCGAAGAATCTCATTTTTAAATTTTATAAAAATCACTAATTTCTCACTCAAGTTATATTGATATAATACTATATATCTTACTTTAAGGAGGAGAATTTGAATTTAGGAGTAATTGGTGCTGGTAGTTGGGGAACTGCATTAGCCCAGGTTCTTAGTGTCAATTTTGAAAATGTTTTTATTTGGGATATAGATAAAGAAGTTTTAGATAGCATTAAAAATTCAAACATAAATGTAAAATACCATCCGGATATTAAGCTAAATACAAATATTAAGCCAATATATGATTTACAAGAATTGATAAACAAAAGCGATACTCTCATCGTAGTAATTCCTACTCAGTATATTAGACAGACACTATCGAAAGTAAAGATAGAAAATAAACCGGTAATTTCTGCATCAAAGGGAATAGAAATAGAAAGTCTAAAACTTGTGTCTGATATTATAGAAGAAAGTCTTGGTATTGATAAAAAATATATATTTGCTTTATCCGGTCCATCATTTGCAAAGGAAGTAATAAAAGGACTACCAACGGCTGTTGTCTTTGCTGGAAATACAGAAATAGGTAATAAGCTTTTAAGTTATTTAAATACAAAGACTTTTAGAGTGTATCTTTCTGATGATTTGGTAGGTGCAGAAGTTGGAGGAGCTATTAAAAACGTGATAGCAATAGCTACCGGGATTAGTGATGGACTTGGTTTTGGGAATAATGCAAGGGCGAGTTTAATTACAAGAGGCTTGTATGAAATCAGTAAGATAGTAAAAATATATGGTGGAAATCCACAAACAGTTTACGGACTGTCTGGACTTGGAGATTTGGTCTTGACTGCAACAGGAGAATTATCAAGAAATAGGACGTTTGGAATGCTTATTGGTCAAGGATACTCGGTAGAAGAAGCTTTAAAAAAAGTAGGTCAAGTTGTAGAAGGTTATACAACAGTTAAAGCAGTTTATGATATAAAAAATAAATACAATATTGAGCTACCAATCTCTCATCAAGTTTATAGAGTTCTTTATGAAAATCTAAATCCAAAAGATGCTGCCATTGAGCTTATGAGTAGAGGATACAAATTTGAATTTACGGAGGAAAGCAATTGATAGATAAAGATTTTTTACCGGAAGAGAAAAAGATTACCTTAGGTTTAGCTTTTATTTTCGCACTAAGAATGCTTGGGCTATTTTTAGCTTTACCGGTGCTGAGTATTTACGCTAAGAATATGCCAGCTTCAGATGCATTTCTTGCCGGTCTTGCAATAGGTGCTTATGGTCTTACGCAAGCTATTTTTCAGATACCTTACGGGCTATGGAGTGATAAGATTGGTAGAAAGCCAATCATAATAACAAGCACAATAATATTTATTCTTGGCAGTTTTTTATCAGCCTATGCTGCAAGTATAGAAAATATACATCTTTTAATCATTGGTAGATTTTTGCAAGGTATAGGTGCTGTTTCTTCTGTAGTTATTGCACTTCTTGCAGATATGACAAGAGAAGTGATAAGAACAAGAGCAATGGCTACTATCGGTGCATCTATTGGTATGGCTTTTGCTTTTGGTATGGTATTAGGACCGCTGATTGCTTCTCATTTTGGTTTAGCCGGCGTATTTACATTTACAGGAATACTTGGTCTGATTTCTCTGCCTTACATAATCTTTGGAATAAAAGAGCCTCCTGTAGTTAAACACCACGATGATGCAGAGTTTAAATCTTCATATTTGAGCATTGTTTTAAAAGATAAAAATCTTCTAAAAATGGACCTTGGAATGTTTGTATTGCATATGACTTTAACGGCTGTATTTACAGCAGTTCCTATTATCTTTGCCCATCAGCATACGATCGATGTAAAAGATTTATGGAAAATTTACTTACTTATGTTTTTTGTAGGATTAACTATAATGGTTCCATCTACAATAATTGCCGAAAAGAAAAATAAAATAAAAGAAGTTAAAATGCTTGGAATTTTAGTGTTGATAGCTTCATTTATAATGTTTTTAATGTTTAAAGATAATTTTTATCTTACAGTTTTAGCGATAATTGTCTACTTTACCGGATTTATGATGTTAGAGCCAATCATGCCATCGTTGATGAGTAAGTATGCAAAACCGCATGTTAAGGGAACAGCTTCTGGAGTGTTTAACACTGCTCAGTTTGTTGGTGCTTTTGTTGGAGGCGCTGTTGGTGGATATTTATTAAAATTAGATGAATCAGCAAACTTTAACTTTATATTTTTAATCATACTAACCGTTATTTGGCTTGCTTTAGTTTCTACAATGGAGATGCCTAAGAAAAAAGAGGTTTTAAATAATGATACCAATTAAAGATGATGTACCTACAAGGTCATTCCCATTAATAACTTTACTTTTGATAGGTGTTAATGTAGGTGTTTTTCTTCATGAAATGAGTTTATCCGATGAAGAGCTTGAAATATTCGTTAGGACTTATGGACTTCTTCCTCTTGACCTCGTTCATTTTAATCTTTTAAATTTTATAACACATATGTTTATTCATGGAAATATTGCACATATTTTTGGAAATATGCTGTTTTTATGGATTTTTGGCAATAATGTTGAAGATGCACTTGGAAAATTTAGATTTTTAATTTTATATTTTTTGTCCGGATTTGCTGCTGCAATACTTCAATCTGCAGTTGCTATATTAATGGGAGATATAAACATACCTATGGTTGGAGCATCCGGAGCAATTAGCGGTATAATAGCGGCTTACGGAAAGCTTTATCCCTTTGCAAGAGTTTATGCAGTTATTCCACCGTTTATATTCCTCATCTTTGCTCTTCCTGCTTGGTTTTTTATAGGCTATTGGTTTGTTATTCAAGTTTTATCAGCCATGTTTATTCCAACATCTCTTGGCGGTGTGGCTTGGTATGCCCATATTGGTGGATTTCTTGCAGGTTGGTATCTAATAGATAATCTATATCCAAGAGCTAAAAAAATTGTGATATATACGAGGTAAAAACAATGAAAAAATTTATTTTTGGATTTGGGTTTTTATTAACATTAATAAGCCCATCTTTCAGCTCTTCTCTAAATGATTATGCTTGGATGGATAAATACTATCTTGTGGCGAGATTTACACCATATGACCCATCTTTACTTCAAAAAATGGATTTGGAATTATCTCCAAAACAGATTGAGCTTATAAAAGCCGAGTATGATAAATACTTTCCAATCATGCTTGGAAAAGCAAGAATTTTAAAAGACAAAGAGGCAGAACTTACAGATGCAGTCTATAAATCTAACGACCCGCAGAAAATAAAAAATCTTGTTATCGAAATAGCAAAGTTAAAAACAGAGCTTACAGTTTTAGATATAAATTTATTTAAAGCAATTCAATCTATACTAAATAAAAGCCAAAACGAAAAGTTTATCAAATACTTAACATCCGGTAGTATGTGATGGAAGTAATTATAAATCCAAGCCAAATGCAAAATTTGATGCTATCGTTAAAAAAACAAGGTAAAAAAATAGGCTTTGTTCCTACAATGGGCTATCTTCATGAAGGTCATCTGTCTTTAATCAGATGTAGCAAAAAAGAAAACGACATTACAGTCGTTAGTATATTTGTAAATCCAATACAGTTTGGAGTCAACGAGGATTTTGGAAGATATCCAAGAGATTTTGAAAGAGATAAGAGTCTTTGTGAAAAAGAAAATGTAGATTATATATTCCATCCAAGCTATGAAGAAATGTACCCTGACGGGTTTCAAACTTATGTTGAAGTTGCAGAGCTTTCAAAAGGATTGTGTGGAGATTTTAGACCGGGTCATTTTAAAGGTGTGTCAACAGTTGTAGCAAAGCTTTTTAACATAGTCTGTCCGGACAATGCATACTTTGGAAAAAAAGATTTTCAGCAACTTAAAGTTATTCAAAGGATGGTCAAAGATTTAAACTTTCCGGTCAATGTAGTTGGCTGTCCGGTTGTAAGAGAGCAAGATGGTTTAGCCATGTCTTCACGAAATAAATATCTATCCGATGAAGAAAGAAAATCGGCACTTTATATTAGCAAAGCATTGTTTGAAGCAAAAAGAATGTTTGAAGATGGAATAACAGACCCAAATCTTATAAAAGAAAGAGTAAGACAGATAATATCTCAAGCAAAACATCTAAAAGAAATTCAGTATGCAGAAATCGTTGATAGCAATACACTAAAGCCGGTAGATAAAGTAAAAAAATCAGACGTGTTAGCAGTAGCGGTATATATAGGAAATACAAGGCTTATTGATAACATTGAATTTTAAAGGTGATTTATGAGAGCTGAATTTAAAAACATAATAGACTTTTTATCAAGCTATCTTCATGGGAAAGAAAAAGCCATTGAGCTTACATTAATATGTTTATTCTCAAAAGGACATCTTTTGATAGAAGACTTGCCAGGACTTGGCAAAACAACCCTTGCTATAGGAATAGCTAAAACCTTGGGACTAAACTATGGAAGAGTGCAAGCTACTTCCGACTTACTACCATCTGATATAATCGGAGTTTCTATATATAACAAAAACACAAACGAGTTTGAGTTTAAACCCGGTCCTATTTTCAATAACATCATTCTTGTTGATGAGATAAACAGGGCAACGCCAAAAACTCAGTCAGCACTTCTTGAGGCAATGGGAGAAAAGCAAGCTACAGTAGATGGAAAAACTTATAAATTACCACAGCCATTTTTTGTAATAGCAACACAAAACCCGGTAGAACAGTATGGAACATTTCCACTTCCAGAATCTCAGTTAGACAGATTTTTAATGAAAATCTCCATCGGATACCCATCAAGAGAGGCGGAAAAAGAAATCATCAAAGGCGGTAGTAAAAGAGAGGAGCTTTATAAAATACAACCTTTCATATCAAAAGATGAGATTATAAAAATTCAAGAAGAGATTAAAAACGTTTATGTGTCAGACAAAATAGCTGATTACATTCTTGATATTGTATGGGCTACCAGAGAGAGTAAATATCTTGAATCCGGTTTATCAACAAGGGGAACCCTTGCAATCGTAAACACTGCCAAAACAAACGCGTACATGGAAGGTAGAGATTTTGTCATTCCGGAAGATATTAAAAAACTTTATAAATATGTAATTCCTCACAGAGTAATTTTCAAACCAGAGTATGAATCTCAAAAAGAAGAGATTATAAAAACAATCGTTGAAAGCATTCCAACGCCTATATGATAAAGATAACCAAAGCAGGTTGGCTTTATATCCTCATTACCATACTTCTTGGTATTGCTGCTGTAAACACAGGAAACAACTTACTTTTTTTGATAGTTTCAGCATTGCTTAGCTTTATGGGAATTTCAGGATATTTTGGAAAGAGAAATATATCTAAAATAGACATATGGGTAGAATTTCCGGAGGAAGTTTTTGCAAAAAAAGAGTTTTATCTAACCGTTAAAGCAATAAACAAAAAAGCCTTTATGCCAATGTTTTTGATTAAAGTATTAATAAACAATAAAAGTGTGCTAATTCCGTATGCAGAAAAATACGGAGAAGGAAGGCTAAAAATATCAGTTTACAGGAGAGGTATTTTTAGCATAAAAGAAGCCAAAGTCTGTTCTGTATTTCCTTTTAACTTTTTTGAAAGATGCTTTACTGTAAAAGTAGATGCTAAAAAAGTAGTCTTTCCGGAGCCAAAAGAATGCAATTTATTTCAAATATCAGATTACAAATTTAAAGCTAAGCAAAAATCAGAAGGTCAGGTTATAGAAAAGCAAGGATACGAAGGAGACTTTTTAGGACTTAGAGATTACAATTTTGGAACGCCGGTTAAGTATATAGACTGGAAGGCTTCGACGAAATCAGAACATCTAAAAGAAAAAGTCCTGTCAGCCATCCAATCAACGCCAACCATAATAGAATTTGAGAAGATAAACATGGATTTAGAATCAAAAATATCCTGCATTACCTACTTAGCAGTAAATCATAAAAAGTTTGAAAACATATTTGTAAAAGTAGAAAATACAACCTATAATCTACAAGATAAATCAGATAGACATAAACTTCTTACAAAGCTTGCATTATACGGAATGAAAGATGAAGCTATCGGTTGAAAACATAGCTAAGATAAATGCTTACGTGGGAAGTTTGTTTATTTTTCTTTTAATTTTTAAAGAAATTAGTCCAGCATACAGCTTTATTTTTATAGCTTTATATGCACTTTCAGCCTACAAAGATTTTAAAAAACCTTTAAACATAAATAGAACATTTATAAACATTACCGGTATTTTATTTGTAATATTGATGGTCTTGAGAATAAATCCTGACAATATCGTTCAGCCTTCGGTGGAAACTCTTTTAGTCTTACTTGGTTTAAAACTTCTTGAAGAAAAAGCATTCAGAGATTACATGCAGATATATTTGTTAATTATTCTACTTTTTGCAGGATACACAATTCTTTCAACCAGCATGATATTTTTACTGTATCTTTTGATATTAATCTTTTTTATAAACGCATCAGTAATACTTTTAACATACTACCAGCAGAATAAAGAGATAGAGTTAGATATTAGCGTAATAAAAAGAATTTTGATAAAAACAGCTATTATTCCACTACTTTCTATTCCTTTCATGATTTTTCTATTTTTTACACTACCAAGAAGTAATTATCCAGTTTTAAACTTTCTACAAGGTCAAGGAAAAGCTACTACCGGATTTTCTCAAGATGTAAAACTTGGTGATGTTTCCAACATTCAAGAAGATGATTCTGTCGTAATGAGAGTTTCGGGAGAGAATATCGGAGAAATTTACTTAAGGGGTTTAACTTGGAATTACTTTGATGGAAAACAGTGGATGTCTAAGGATTTATTTTCAGCAGTTAAAGCAAGAAGATTGTTTGGTAAAAAATATGAATACACAGTTTACTTAGAACCACATTCAGATATTTATTTATTTACTGTTGAATATCCGTATGCAATATCACAGATAAGCGGTTATTTTATTACTCCAAGAATGGATAAAACATACGTTGTTGATAAGTCTGTATTTAACAAAATTAAATACTCGGGTATTTCTTTTATCAACGATAGATACTATGAAGAGTTAAAGTCTACGGATGAATACTTACAACTTCCAAAATTAAACGAATCTATAATCAAATTAGCCAAAGATTTAAATGGAAATGACGAAGAAGAAACGGCAAAAAACATAGAGAAGTTTTTAAAAAGTTATACATACTCATTACAAAACCTATCTGTTAGCCAAGACCCTATTTATAACTTTCTGTTTGTAAAAAAGCAGGGAAACTGTGAATACTTTGCTTCATCAATGGTTATACTGCTTAGGTTAAACGGCATACCTGCAAGGCTTGTAGGCGGTTATAAGACAGCTACTTACAACCAAACAGCCAACTATTACATAGTTAAACAGAAAGATGCTCATGTTTGGGCTGAAGCATACATAAACAAACATTGGATAAGATTTGACCCTACACCGGCAGCAAGAAATGCAATCATAGAAAGAGAGAAAAAGTTAAACAAATTAAAACTTTGGCTTGATACTATAAACTACTACTACACAACCTTTATCGTAAACTATGATTTTTCTAAGCAAGTTGAACTTTTCAACAAAGTCAAAAAAAGCTTTTCTAACATTAAAGATTTTAAAAAGATAGAGTTTGAATTTAATAAAAATTATCTGATATTTACAATAATTTTGCTATTGGTAGGATATTTAACATTTTTATTTATCAAATACTTAAAACAACCTTATGAAAAAAGATTGCTAAATATATTAAACAAAAGATTAAAAAAGTATGGCTATGAAAGAAAGGAAAACGAAGGATTAGAAGAGTTTATCTCAAGAATAGAGAATACAGAGCTTAGGCAAAAACTTCTAACATTTGCAAGAGAGCTTGAAAGTTATGTATATAAAGATAAAAAATTAAGCAAGGCTGATTACGAGAGATTAAAAAGGATGATAGAAAAATTATAACTTTACCAATCACTACTGCTTGAGCTACTCCAAGAATCCCAAGAAGAGCTTGAAGAACTGTCCCATGAGCTGTCCCAAAAACTCCAAGATGAGCTAAAAGAGTCATCAAAACTTGAACTTGAAAAAGAGCTTTCGCAAATTGTGTCATGGTAAATATTCCCGGGCAAACAAGCAAAAGCAGGGTCTGTAAGATAGTCTGAAGAGCTTGAATTTAGATAATCGTAACTACCTGAAATTAAAGATGAGCTTTTTGAAGAGTCTGAATTATCGTCCGAATACCAGTCTGATGAATAATTGGTAAGATGATAAAATCTTCTTGAATCATCGTAAGAATAAGATGGTGTGGTACTATCAGATGATTTGATATCTTTAAGTATTAAAGCTACTAAAATTGATATGAATAATCCGATTGCAGTGAATAAAGGTGTTAAATCCATCTCAGTCACCTCTATTTAACTTTTTACCAGGAGCTATCATCTCCACTGTCCCACGAATTCCAAGAATAACCATCATCGTTGCTATCCCAAGAGTTCCAAGAATAGCCATCGTCATGGTGGTTATTGTCATAGTTATCATCCCATGAGCTACTACATGAAGAGTTTGAGCTATCAAAGCCTGTATCGTCACAGCTTGAAAAAGTATTATAAATTACATCGTTATCACATTTATTACAGTCATCGTGCCATATTAAATCATGAAGATGTTCTGCAAGTGCTGTGTCAGGTTCACGAGGATAATAGTAGTTATAGTTATTCCTGTTTAAAAGCATTCCTGCTCCGATTAATCCTAAGCCTGTAGCAGTTCCAATTAATCCTGCTTTAGTTATATCGTTTAATGCGTTTGAATTGTTCTGTGAAGGTGTATTTTGTGGAATGTTTTGTATAGTTGGTGAAGGTTGTGGATTTTGTAATGGCTGTAGGTTGGAAGCTACATTTCTATTAGGCTCAATAACTCCAACTTTTCTAATCATTAAAATTATAGCTATCAATGCGATTAAACCAATTATTAGCTCCATTTTAATCTCTCCTTACTTTTTATAAATTTAAATCGTCTTCTTAATTTTGTAAACAGTTTTTTATAAAAAATCTGACTTTTTAGCCAACAAAATG
Source organism: Sulfurihydrogenibium yellowstonense SS-5 (assembly GCF_000173615.1). Lineage (GTDB taxonomy): Bacteria > Aquificota > Aquificia > Aquificales > Hydrogenothermaceae > Sulfurihydrogenibium > Sulfurihydrogenibium yellowstonense. The sequence continues at coordinate 9,600 of NZ_ABZS01000013.1, forward strand.
AGTTTACCTTTCCTAATCCTGAGGACTTTAGTCCGAAGGATCATCTCTTTTCAAAATTGAAGAAAATGATATTTTCGCCGGATGTAGGATTACGATGTTGATTTTCTTAAGCAGTATTTTAAAATCATCTGCCATTTTAAAATTTTTTATATAATTTTTATCATTCCAAAACCTTGAGAATTCTTAGCTCCAATGCCTGCATCATAGACAGTTTCTAAAATTTCTGGCTGTATTTTTAGCTCAAATTCTCCATCAACTGCTTTTATTACAAAGTTTTTATACTTAATAATCTTTTTCTTATACCCTAAAGGCTTGATATCAAACTCAAAATCATTTAAATCTGTTTCTTTTATAACGCTGTATTTTTTTCTGATGTTTTCTTTAAGCAAATCCTTAAATTCAGGGTCTTCTGGGAAGAAATATTGAGTAATCTTTTTACCATCTTCTTTTTCTATAGTTTTATACACAGTTATTGGAGATAGAGTTTTAATTTTGTTTATAAAATCAAATTTTGGTTTTTGTAAAATTTCTATTGATTTGAGTGTCAGAGGTTGATTTTTAAGAAAAATTTTTTCAGATATAAGTAAAGATTTAGCAAAAGATTTTGAGACATCTTCTGCTGCGGAAGATATAAAAATTGTTATTGGTGATTCAAAATAAGCTGTAGAGTTATTTATAGTGATTTTTTTAGAAAAGATTTTAGAAAAAGTAAAGAGTTTAAAAGGTCTGTTATGATAGAAAAACCCAACGTCGTGGAGGAATTTTCCTAATTCAGTGGGAAGATTATGATAAAGAAATCCTTGAATTATTTGATTATAATGCACAGGCAAACTTATCTGGTTATTTCCCTCAGACTCTAAAACAAGTTTTATTCGCATTTAATCTCTCATTATTTTTCTGCTGTTAATAATTTTAAATCAGCTTTCTAATGTTTGTCAAAGAAAAATTAAATAAGTCCTCATAGGTAGGCTAATAACGAGCTGGAAGACTTGGATTATGGGATATAGGTTATGTGTTTCAATTCCTGATAGGTAGGCTAATAACGGCAGAGCGAATCACATTTGAGCAGGTCATCAACATGTTTCAATTCCTCATAGGTAGACTAATAACTCATACACAAACGAAGGCAAGTAGCCAAATCTATTGTTTCAATTCCTCATAGGTAGGCTACAAACTGAGTTATCCAACAGGACAGGTTTCAAGATGGTTGGTCAATTCCTAATAGGTAGGCTACAAACAGAGAGGCGTTAGAAGGTGTGGTTTATGATTATTTTAGTCAATTCCTAATAGGTAGGCTACAAACTAGAAAGTTTTATATATGGCAATCTTTATGAGTTCGAAAGTCAATTCCTAATAGGTAGGCTACAAACAAATATCAAAGAATGCTACAACTTGCTGGTGTAATGCAAAAGTCAATTCCTAATAGGTAGGCTACAAACCTCCCGCAAGTCTTTGGCTCAACGGTTCTAATCTTTAAGTCAATTCCTAATAGGTAGGCTACAAACTCAATAAACACTCGCATAATACAACCTCCTATAAAGGTCAATTCCTAATAGGTAGGCTACAAACCAGAATCCACCGACACACGATTTCCTGCTTGTTCAAAGGTCAATTCCTAATAGGTAGGCTACAAACCCGTTAAATTTTTAATCAAAAATAAAATCGCAAAAATCTTATTCAATTGCCAATGTATAAAACATTATAACATATTTTTAAAAAATCCGCAAGTTGAAGTTTTTTGCAGCAAACCTCGATATACAGAAAATATATTATTATATTTTATCCTCTAACTTATCATCAAAAGCCAATCACCGAAAACACAAAACTCATAAGCCCGCTGCAAATATCACTCCTTAACTTCCCGATCTTAAAAAAATTTTAAATTAAAAATTTGTAAATTTTCAAAAATTTAAATGCTGAAAATTTCAAAATTAAAAAGCCAAATTCAACAAAAACTTAAAATTACATTTTAAAATTACATTTCAAAAAATCTCTTTCAAACTATCACTACACAAGCTCAAATCAAACATCAAAAAATAAAACCACATTACTAATATCTTAGCTTCACTGACTATCAAGTCATCTCACCAAGCTACTAAGCAATCAAACAAAAATCACTAAGATATTGATAAACCTATCTCTAACGTCTCACATCTCGCGTTCCACGTTCTCACGTAAAGACAAGCTTGCGTGGGCTAACCTATTCAATTGCCAAGGTACAGTTAAAAAATTAAAAAGCTAAAATAAATATACAAAAAATTTTTCTACCTGTCAAGCGGAAAATTAATGACAGTGTGGATTTTTGAAACACTTTAAGCAGAAAAATAATATCTAAAAACACACACCTGCTGGACATTGTTTGTTTATGTGTGCTATAAATTCATCTTTGAATTTTTTTAAAGCATCCATCAATGCGTTTGGTGCAGAGTATCCAAGACCGCATATAGACCCAACCGGTATGTTTCTTCCTAAGTGTTCAAGATATTGTAAATCTTTTTCTGTTGCTGTCCCTTCTTGAAATTTTTTAAGAATGTTTAAAAGTTCATAAGATCCAATTCTGCAAGGTGTACATTTTCCACAGCTTTCATGATGGAAAAATTCAGCTATTACAATCAAGCTATCTATGATACAATCATCTTCTGCAAGAACTATCGTTGTTCCTGTGCCACCAAAACCTTTTGGAGAGTAGTCCATTGGAATGTCAAGGTCTCTTTCAGAGTATAAGCCAAGTGCTCCTGCAAAAACAGCTTTAAATTTCTTTCCATCTTTCATTCCACCGGCTATATCGATCAATTCTCTAAGTGTAATATCCATCGTAAGCTCATAGACACCGGGTTTGTTGACTTTTCCGCTAATAGGAAATAACTTTGGTCCATAATATCCTGCCGGTCCTATATTCATGTAATAGCTTTCGTAAGTTACGATGATAGGAATATTTGCCAATGTTTCAACGTTATTTACTACCGTAGGTTTTCCAAAAAGTCCTTCTGAAACTGGATAAGGTGGTTTTAATCTTGGATGTCCTCTTTTCCCTTCCAAGCTTTCTATCAATGCTGTTTCTTCTCCGCAGATATATGCTCCTGCTCCTCTGTAAACGCTTATATCAAAAGAAAAATCTGTTCCAAGTATATTTTTTCCAAGAAAACCTCTTTCTCTTGCTTCTTTTATAGCATTTTCAAGGATTTTTGCTCCTGCCGGATATTCTCCTCTTATATAAATAAATCCTCTTTCTGCACCGATGGCATAGGCTGAAATAATCATACCTTCTATTAAAAGGTGCGGGTCTCTTTCTATGATTATTCTATCTTTAAACGTTCCTGGCTCGCTTTCGTCAGCATTACAAACTAAATATCTTGGCTTTGAATTTGATACTGCAAAACGCCATTTTCTACCTGTTGGAAATCCTGCTCCGCCTCTTCCTCTAAGTGTGCTTTCTTCTACAAGAACGATAATATCTTCCGGTGTAAATCTATTTAAAGCTTTTTTTAGTGCAGAGTATCCGCCGGTTGTAATATACTCTTCTATATCTACAGTCCTTGGTTCTTTACATCTTCTAAGGAGTAAGTTTACACTGCTGTATGTATAAAAATTAGGTATATTTGGATAGGATTTCATTTAACTTTTCCTCTGTAATCTTTGTTCCATCGTATAAATCATCATCTATCATAAACGCCGGTGCAACGCTACATGCACCTATACACTCAACAGTTTCTATGTAAAATCTACCGTTTTTACTTTCTTGGTTTCTTTCTTCGCCTGTTAGTTTTTCAAAAAGTTCTATAAGTTTTTTACATCCCATGATATGGCAAGGCAGATTTTTACAAACTCTAATATGATGCCTTGCATTTCTTTTAACTCTAAACATATCATAAAAACTAACGATTCCTTCAATCTGACTTAGAGGAACTTCAAGATAGTTGGAAAGCTCTAACATATGGTCTAAGGTTATGTCTCTATACTTAGAGTATATCAAATGCAGTGCTTGTATGATAACCTGCTCTTTTGTCAAAAATTCTTTTTTATACTCTTCAATCTTATTTATAATTTCCGGTGTTAGGTATGTATATTCCAAGCTGTTTCCTCAAAGTTAATAAAACACTGTTTTATTATATCAAATTTTTCAGCTTATCATAAACTTCCTGGGGAGAGATGGACGTTAAACATTCAAAAGTTTTATACTTACAGCTGTTTTGTCCGTGAAGCGAACAAGGCTGACATGGTAGATTTTTAAAGATATAATCTCCTTCATCTTTTAATGGTGCAAATCCAAAGTATGGATGGGTTGAGCCGTATATCATCAAAACTTTAATGCCAACAGCTCTTGACATATGGGCTATGGCTGAATCGTTGCTTATAGTTGCCAATCCTTGCGATATTACAGCAATGGTTTCTCTTAGGCTTATTTTTCCTCTTAAATCTAAAACTTCTTTTGGATAGATGCTTTTATCCATCTCTAAATCTTCTTTAGAACCAACCAAAACAACATTAAATCCATTTTCAAGTAAAATCTCAGATAACTCTTTGTAGTACGGATAAACCTTACTTTTATACCTTGCACCTGTTCCAAGAGATATAAATTTTTGTGGCAAAAAGGTTTTTACTTTTTCAACTTCTTGGTTTGTGATAATTACTTTTGGTCTGTAATTTAAATTTTCTATACCAAGTTTTTTTAGTGGCTTAAGATATGCTTTTAAAACATTGAAGTTTGGGTCTAAAATCTTTAATCTTCTTTTTAAAGACTGTTTTTTATATCTTAGAATCTTTGGATTGTATCTCAGCTTTAAGAAAAACCCAATC
>NZ_ABZS01000012.1 GCF_000173615.1 Sulfurihydrogenibium yellowstonense SS-5
AATCATCGGTAATTATAGATACGCTATTTTCTTTTATTTAAGAGCTTTTGCTGAAAATCAAAGTGATTATGAACTTAAATATAAAGTGGCAACTCTTTATTATAAGCTTGGACAAATACCACTTGCTATCCAATCTGCAAAGGATGCTCTTTCAATCAAAGAAGATTACATGCCAGCCATAGAATTTTTGATTTCTTTATATAATAGTGGTTATGAGATTGATGGATTAGAGAATATTTTAAAAAAAGCTTTAGAAAAATATCCAAATGATAAAAATATAATCTTAACCCTTGCAAAAATTTATCAAAAGAATAACAATACTACTGAGTATCAAAAATTGATGGAGAAGTTGCAAAGTAGCAAATGAACTACATAGATGAATTATGTTTAATCATTACAGATGAAAATTTAAAGATAAAAAGAATCAGTGAAAGTCTTGTAGAACTTCTTGGTTATGAACATTTTGACTTAATAGATGAAAATCTTAATAAATTTACAGACAGGAACATTAAAGAATTTTTAGACCAAAAAGAATTTGTAATATTTCTAAAAAGCAAAAGAGGAATTCAATTTAAAGGCTATTTTAAAACCACAGTCTTGTATGATTATTTCAACAATCCAAAAGGATATCTATTTCAATTTTTAGAAACAAAAGATGAAAAGATGGATGAAGATTTTATGGTCTTTAACACTCAAAACGTAAAAATGAAAAAAATCTTGGAAAGAGCCTCTTTGGTAGCCCAATCAGACGTGTCTGTTTTGATTTCTGGAGAAACAGGGACAGGAAAATCAAAGCTAGCCAAATGGATCCATTTAAACAGCGTTAGAAGCAGGAATAATTTTGTATCGGTAAACTGTTCAGCCATTCCCGATACGCTTTTTGAGTCAGAATTTTTTGGCTATGAAAAAGGTGCATTTACTGGAGCGGTCGGCTCTAAACCTGGTAAAGTTGAGCTGGCAGACGGCGGGACATTGTTTTTAGATGAAATTGGAGACCTTTCTTTAACTTCCCAAGCAAAGTTATTAGTTTTTGTAGATACGAAAGAATTTGAAAGACTTGGTTCAAGCAAACCAAGAAAATCTGATGTAAGAATAATTTCTGCTACAAACAAAGACTTAGTTAAAGAAATTCAGAATAAAAATTTTAGAAGTGATTTATTTTATAGATTGTGCGTAGTTAGAATAGAAATTCCACCACTTCGAGAAAGAAAAGAAGATATTCCTTTGATAGTAAACAGTATTTTAGCTAAGAAAAACAAAAGAATTTCACAGCGAGCTATGGATGTTATAGTTTCAAAGGATTGGTATGGTAATGTTAGAGAACTTAGAGCTTTCTTAGAAGCGGTTAGCATTTTTACGGCTAACAAAGAAATTATAGACGTGGAAGACTTAAACTCTGAATTTGTTCATTTTTCAGAAGAAGGAAATATAGAAATTTCAGAAGAAGTTCTTTTTAATGAAGAAAAAAGAATAGTAGAGGCATTGAAGAAATCAAAAGGAAATAAAAGCAAAGCTGCTAAGCTTCTTGGAATTAGTCCTGCTACGTTGTGGAGAAAAATAAAGCAATATAAGATTGAAGTATAAGAGCTTAAGGATACTGCAAGATTTTTATTATATAGATATAGCTTCACCATTGACTGTTATCCTCAAAGCTTTAGTCTAAAGGAGCTTATCTTTTAAAGAAGGTGAATGAATAATTGAATAAAAGTATGAGATTCTTCACCGGCTGCAGATGTTCTATGTTAAATGTCAAGTACAAAAATTTTCATCAAATGGTCTTCTGTTTTTTAATACACCATATGCCTGCCTTAATAACTTATGTGCTACAGCCACTAATGCTAACTTTTTAGCTTTACCTTTACTTACTAATCTTTCGTATAATTCTCTGCAGTATTTGTTAAACCTTATTGCTGATAATGCTGCCATGTATAGTATCTTTCTTGCATATGGATTTCCCATCTTTTTTATCCAGCCGCTTTTCTTTACACTTGTTCCACTTTCATATGGGCTTGGATTAAATTCCGAAAGTTAAAATAATGTTATGTCTAAATAAAATTATAAGGAGGAGCAGCAATGAATAAAAAAGAATACTTTGAAAAAATATTAGACAGAAACGCTGAGGAATTAGTAAAAGAACTTTTTCCAAATGGTATAACAACTCAAGAAAAGATAGGTATAAGAAAGCTTTGGAATCTGTTGTAGAACTGTTTATGAACCAAGAAAGAAATTTCTTTCTTGAAAATGGCGATGATAACAAAGCAAATGGGTATTATGAAAGAAGTCTAAATACAGGTTCTTTCAAGCTTAACATAAATGTCCCAAGAGATAGAAAAGGTAGGTTTAGACCACAAATACTGCCTGACCCTTATAAAAGAGTTAATGAAGATTATATAAACCTTCTTATGAGTTTAGTATCCATTAGGAAAGCTTCTGTCTATGTAGTTCTTTAAAGTAGATTTACAAGGAAACAAAGATATATTTGGATTTTATACATTTTTCAGTAGTGAAAATAAAGCAGATTGGATAAAAGTATTCAATGATTTGATAGATAGAGGACTAAAAAGGGTAATGCTTATAGTAAGTGATGATTTTCCTGGGATATCAAAAGCTATAGAAACGCTATTTCCTTACACAGACCATCAGCTATGTTTAGTCCATTTACAAAGAAACGTTAGAAATCAAATGGATAAAGAAGATTCACAAGTATTTAACAAAGAACTGAAAAACATTAAAGAAAACAGCTTAGCTTATGAAGATGGATTAGAAAAATTAGATGTAAAAATACAGTGAGAGTGTTAATAGTATGATAGAAAAAGTGAGAATAGATTTATGTGAACATTCTTGAAATAAATCTGTTTATCCAGGAAGATAATTTAAAGAATGGAAAATTGAATAAATCTATATCTGCTTTTAAAGGAGTTTCTTATGAAATTTTGCAACTGTTTAATAAAAAGTTTTCCATCCAGACACAAAATTATTGACAATTCTCATTTCTATTCTTTAATTTTCTTATAAACTCTTCTAATCTCTCCTCCATGACTATACCGCTTTCCACTGAAAATCTACTATGTTTCTATCTTTTTTACTAAACTCAATTCCAATCAAATAAACTTCTTCATACTTTCCTAAATACTTTTCAAAATATTTTTTCTCTTCAATTTGTTTTAAAGCTGTATTTTCTGGCTGGTCTTCTACTACTTTAAACTCTATGATGTATGCTTTGTTGTTGTAGATTATTGTTAAATCTATTCTACCTTTATTAGTAGTATCCTCTGCTACTGTTTCAAATCCTGCTCCGCTAAATAAAGCATAGACAATAGATGCATAAAAGCCTTCGTAGCTTTCTAAATCATTTTTTCTATACCAATCATATGGTATGCTTGCAAAAAATCTATGTAAGATGTCTTTTAGTTTTTCTATTTGATTATCTCTTAAGGCTAATTTAATAGCCATATCTGTTTTGCTTTTTATACTTTTGTCTTGCAAAAAGTAAAATAAAAAATAGCTATTAAAGCTTTTCTTTACTTCAAAATTTGGATAGCTTAGGATATAAATTCTTTCTGTAGGTTCTTCTATTACATCTTTTATTGTCAGATATCCTGTTTGAAATAGTAGATTTTCCACATCCAAATCATCAATATCAAGGTTTGATAAAAGCTCTTCTCCTATTTCTAAGTTTTCTAACTCTGGCAAATAATATTTATTTTGTTTAAAAAGCTTGATTAAAAACGTAGGCGTTCCTGTTTCAAACCAATATGGACGGAATTGTCTTTCTGCAAATAGAAGTAGAATATCAAAAGGATTGTAAACCTTTTCTCCAAGCCAGCTATAGCCGTTATACCATTTTCTTACTTCTTCTTTATCAAACTCTACTATCCTATCTGCAAATACTGTTTCTAAATCTGTTTGTGTATATCCGCAGATAGTAGCAAAGTTTGGGTCTAATGTAATATCGTTTAACTGGTTTAATCCACTGAAAATAGATACTTTAGGAAATCTTGATACTCCTGTCAAAAATGCAAGCTTGATGTATGGGTCTGCTTTTTTTAATGCTGAATAAAGGTCTTTTAATATTTCTCTATTTTCTTTTGCATACTCTATGTTTTCTATTGCATCTAAGATTGGCTTGTCATATTCATCTACTAAAATAACTACTTTTTCGTTATACTTCTCGTAAAGTTTTCTTATAAGCTCATAGAATTTTAGGTTAAGCTCTTCTTCTTCAAGATTAATTTTATAATCATATGCTACGTTTTTTAAGTTGAAAGAAATCGTGCTTCTTAATTTTTCTGAATTATTATTTGTTCCGATAGCAAAGCTAATTTTTATAATCGGATGCTTTTTACTCCAATCCCATTTGTCATAGATATACAAGCCTTTAAATAACTCTTTATTTCCTGAAAATGCTTCTTTGATTGTATCTAAAAACAGAGATTTTCCAAATCTTCTTGGTCTGCTTAAAAAATAGTATCCACCTTGTTCTAATTTTTTGATGAAAGGTGTTTTATCTACGTAATAGTAGTTTTCCTTTACAATCTTCTCAAAAGTTTGAATGCCTATTGGCATTTCTTTCATATTGTAAGCTCCTTTTTTCTTTAATTTTAGCATAATACATTTAGGAAAGTGTTATAAAATCTTGCAACTTCATTTTTTCTTGTTATCCAGTGTTATAAGTCAACGGCTATATATTTAAAATTATGATCTACTCTATTGAAGATTTGTGTTAACATAGTCTAAATTAATCTTTGAAACAATTTTAAAATGAGGTAGTTGACATGTTTAAAGTTAAACAGGTTGAAAAAATACCGTTACCTGATAGGGTTAAAAGAGCTTTGAAAGAAGCAATTGGAGAGCATAAAGTATTAGATGATGAAATGGATAGGATGTTATATTCATATGATGCAACGAGATTAAGCTTTCCGCCGGATGTGGTTGTAATACCTGAAAGTGAAGAGGATATTAAAAAAGTGGTAAAAATTTGTTATGAAGAAGGTGTACCAATAACTCCAAGAGGAGCAGGTTCAGGCTATACCGGTGGCGCTATTCCAGTAAAAGGTGGAGTATTAATTTCTTTTGAAAAGATGGATAAAATTTTATGGATTGACGAGGATAACGCAGTTGCAAAAGTTCAACCGGGTGTAATTACTTATAGACTTCAGCAGGCAGTAGAGAAAAAAGGATTGTTCTATCCACCAGATCCGGCAAGTTATAAATTCTGCACGATGGGTGGAAATGTGGCTGAAAATGCAGGTGGTCCAAGATGTGTTAAGTACGGCGTAACAAGAGAGTATATCATGGAGCTTGACACTGTAATTTATACAGGAGAAACAATCCATACAGGAAGAATTACATTAAAAGATGTTGCGGGATATGATTTAACAAGACTTTTAATCGGCAGTGAGGGAACGCTTGGAATATTTACAGGAATAACAGTCAAGTTAATTCCAAAACCAAAAGCTAAGAAAACAGTAAAAGCTGTATATATGGACTTGGAATCTGTAGGAAAAACAGTTAAAGATATATTTAAAGCCGGAATTTCACCGTCAGCTCTTGAATTTATGGATAAGCTTGCAATAAATGCAGTAGAAGATTTTGGTCATTTTGGATTAGATAGAGACGCAGAAGTTATACTTTTAATAGAAGTTGACGGTCATCCAAAAGCTCTTGAAGATGAGATTTTAGAAGTTGCTAAGATATGTGAAATGAATGGTGCAAAAGTTGAAGTTGCTAAAACAGACAGAGAAGCAGAGAAACTTTGGGAAGCTCGTAGGTCTTTATCTCCAGCAGTTGCAAAACTTGGAAGAACAAAAATAAACGAAGATATAGTATTTCCAAGAAGCTATTTACCAGAGGCACTTCCAAAGCTTAGAGAGATTGGAAGAAAATATAACTTAAAAATGGTGAACTTTGGACATATTGGAGATGGAAACGTTCATGCTAACTTTATGATAAATGGATTAGACCCGGATGAAGTAGCAAGAGCAGAAAAAGCTGTTGAAGAAGTTTTTGACTTAGCATTATCTTACAGAGGTTCTATCACTGGTGAACATGGGGTTGGTATAACAAAGGCAGAATTTATGAGAAAACAATTTTCTCCACAAGAAATGGAATTGATGAAGAAAATCAAAAGAGCATGGGACCCGGAAAACTTAATAAATCCTGGAAAGATGGGGTTAGACGATTAAATACATTTAAGATTCTTCTCTGGCTGGCTAAAAACGCTGGTCAGTAGAAGAGTCTTTTAAAAATTAACAAGAAAAATATCATTCTTTCTCTTAGGTAATCTTTCTTGGGACTGCTTGCAAAAATCCACATCGTCATTCTGAGCGAAGCGAAGAATCTCCTGTTTTCCTTTTCAAATCAAAAAATCAAAAGAGGAGATCCTTCTGATTTACATCCTCAGGATTACAAAGAAAGCGAAAAAGTAGAGGTAATTCATGAATTTTCCGTACACATCGTACCTTAGCAGACGCCTTATTTGTTATACTTCAAATGATATAGAAACCAATTATTTAATTACTTAATCTGAACGACTAACCGAATTTTTTCTATTAGATCTTCCAGCCAAGTTTTTGTAGTTTTTCTTTACCTTCTTTTGTAATTAGAGAAGTAGACCAAGGTGTTGTAAAATCAAGTGTTATGTTGATATTTTCAATATTTAAATCATTTTTAAGTTTGCTAATTACTTGTGAGACTATTACGTCTTGAAGAGGACAGTTTGGAGATGTGAGCATTAAGACAATATTTATACAATTATCTTTTATATCTATTGCCTTTACTAAACCTAAATTTACAATGTCTAATGGAATTTCTGGGTCATAAACTTCTTTTAATGAATCATAAATTTTGTTTATCATAGTTAATCTCTGTAAACGATTTTTCCCTTAAAGAATGTATATTTAACTTTGCCGGTTAATTTTCTGCCAAGCAATGGTGTGTTTTTACTTTTTGATAATATTGTTTCTTCATTAACTTCCCAAGTTTCAAATGGGTCAAAGATTGTTAGTTCTGCAATCTCGCCTTCTTTAATTTGTGGTGGTTTTAATCCAATTTTTTTAGCCGGCTCTATTGACATTACTTCAACCATTCTGTTTAAATCAAAGTAATCTTTCTTAACAAGTTCTAAAACTATCGGAAGCGCAAATTGTAGTCCAAGCATTCCTGGTGGGCAAGCCTGTAAATCTTGCATCTTTTCATAATGTGCATGTGGTGCATGGTCTGTTGCTACAAAATCAATAATGCCACTTGCAAGTGCCCATCTGGTAGCTTCTATGTCTTCATGGCTTCTTAGTGGTGGTGAAACTTTTGCTATGCAAGAAAAATCTAAAAATTCTTCATCGGTCAGGTATAAGTGATGCGGAGTTACTTCAGCGGTTACCTTTGCTCCCATTGCTTTAGCCCATGCTACGATCTCAACAGATAGCTTTGAAGATATATGGCAAATATGAACTGGCATACCTGTTTGTATTGATAATATACAATCTCTTGCCACCATTGTGTCCTCTGCTTCTGGTGGAAGTGGTGGAAGTCCAAGCGTAGCTGCTAACTCTCCTTCGTGGGCAACGCCGTTTTGTGAAAGGTTTAAGTCTTCACAGTGGTCAGCAACGAAGGTTCCAAGAGAGCCGGCATACTCCATAGCTTTTCTCATTATGAAAGAATCCATGACAGGAGCACCATCATCAGTAAAGTAAACAGCTCCTGCATCCTTAAGCAGTGCCATTTCTGTAAGCTCCTTTCCTTTTCTTCCTTTTGTTATTGCTGCAGATGGAAGAACTCTACATAATCCTACTTCTTCACCTTTCTCTATAATATATCTTACGATTGGTACATCATCAATAGCAGGAATAGTATTTGGCATACATACAACGGTTGTATATCCACCGGCAACAGCTGCTTTACTTCCAGATTCTATATCTTCTTTGTAAATTTGACCAGGGTCTCTAAAATGAACGTGTATATCTGTAAAAGATGGAGTTATAATCTTTCCTTCTGCATCAATAACCTCACAACCTGGAAAAGGCTGAATATTTTTCTCTATTTTCTTGATTTCTCCTTTTTCAATCAATATATCAAACTTATCATTTAGATTATTTTGAGGGTCTACAACATGTCCGTTCTTTATCAAAATCATTCTTAGACTCCTTACAAAAGATGAATTTAGAATAAATTTAACTCAAAAAACGAAAACTTCATTAAAAAACTTTAACAAAAACAATATTTTATCATAACCAAAGTTTTGTTGGTGGAGTGGTGAGATATAAAGAATGATAACAAATTTTAGCTAAGTCTGAAAATTAATTACCTTTTGATCGTCATTCTAAAGTCGTGGGAAGAATCTCCATTCTTTTACCTCTCTCTTATTCACTGTATGGGCAATTCATGAATTGCCTCTGCTCACTTACTCACCTTCTTTAAAAGAGGTGATCCTTCGGACTAAAGTCCTCACAATGAAGTTATAAAGATAAACTTACAAAAATTTTTAAAGCAGCCCCAGATGTGAAAGGTAAGAGGTAAACATTTCACTTACTCACCTACTCATTTTCTCACTTCCTCATGATATTATGGTAAAATTTGATTAAAAACTAATTAGGAGTATTTATTGACAACCTTAGAAGCTGTTATTTTAGGAGTAGTGGAAGGTCTTACAGAGTTTTTACCTATCTCATCAACAGGTCATTTGATACTCGTTTCAAATCTGCTTGGAATACAGCAGACAGAACAACACAAAGCCTTTGAAGTATCAATTCAGCTTGGTTCAATATTGGCAGTTGTATTTTTATACTTTAAGAAGTTTTTAGATACAAATTTAATGAAAAGAATACTGATAGCATTTATTCCAACGGGTATTTTAGGGTTTGTTTTATACAAAATCATCAAAAGTTTGTTTAATCCTTATATAGTTGTTTTCATGCTTGTTTTTGGTGGATTGCTTCTTATCTTAATAGAACTTTACCATAAAAATAAAAGTTATGATATTAACTCAATATATGAAGTGCCATATCAAAAAGCATTTTTGATAGGAGTTTTTCAAGCTTTGGCTATGATTCCTGGTACTTCAAGGTCTGGTGCTACTATTGTAGGTGGATTACTTCTTGGATTAAACAGAAAAACAGCGGCGGAATTTTCTTTTATGCTTGCGGTTCCAACGATGTTTATGGCAACTTTTTATGATGTTTACAAAAATCATTCAAATTTTAATCTTTCAGATTGGGAAAATCTAATAGTGGGCTTTATAGTTGCTTTCATATCTGCTTTATTTGCGATTAAATGGCTTTTAAAATTTATTTCAAATCATTCATTTATTCCGTTTGGTATTTATAGAATTATTTTAGGAATTTTATACTACTTTATAGTGTTGAGGTAGAAAATGAATATATTAGACAAGATAATTCAGACAAAAAGAGAAGAGCTTAAAAATTATACTTCTCAGTATTTAAAACATTTAGAAAATCTGGCAATGGAAAGAAATAAAAAAGTCTTAAACTTTAAAAAAGCCATATCTGGAAAGAGTATCAATATTATTGCAGAAGTTAAAAAAGCTTCTCCGTCTAAAGGAATAATCAGACATTATTTTGACCCTGTTGATATAGCGAAATCTTATGAAAAAAATGGAGCAAAAGCAATTTCTGTACTAACAGATAAACAGTATTTTCAAGGAGATATTGCATATCTTTATCAAATCTCAACAGAAGTAAATATTCCATTGCTTAGAAAAGACTTTATCATTGATGAAAGGCAGATTTTGGAAGCTTATGCATATGGTGCTGATAGTTATCTATTAATAGCAAAAGTCTTGGATAAAGAAAGTTTAAAGAGACTTATAGATTTTGGAAGAGAGCTTGACATGGAGCCATTGGTAGAAGTTCACAGTAGAGAAGAGGGTGAAAAATCTATAGAAGCAGGAGCAAGAATTGTTGGAATAAATAATAGAAATTTGGAAGATTTTACAGTCGATATAAATCTATCAAAGGAGCTTGCACCGTATCTAAAACAGGTCGGAGCCGAAGTTGTGGTTGCAGAAAGCGGATTAGAGGGCAGACAACAGCTGCTTGAGTTGAAAAATTATCAAGTTAACGCATTTTTAATAGGAGAATCTTTAATGAAAGAAGCAGATGTTGGAAAGAAGTTAAGGGAGTTTATAGAAGGGTAAAAAGATGTATCAAAACATCAACAAAGAATTAGCAAAAATCTTTAATAATATGTCCCATATTTACGAGTTTTTAGATGACAAATTCAGAGCATTAGCTTATGCTAGAGCAGCACAGATAATAGAAGATTTGCCTGATGATATTAGAAACTATGTTGCTACCGGTAAAATAAACGATATAAGAGGAATTGGTTCTCATACTGTCGATAAAATCTTAGAGTATATCAAAACAGGAAAAATACAAAAATATGAAGAACTTAAAAAGTTAATCCCGGAAGACTTTTTAGACCTTATGGAAGTTCCAGGCTTTGGACCAAAAACTTTAAAAAGAATTTATGAAGAGCTTGGTATTAACAATAAAAAAGATTTAATAGAAGCATTAAAAGACGGAAGAGTTGCAAAGCTAAAGGGTTTTGGGGAAAAGAAAGTCCAAAATATGCTAAAAGGCCTTGAGTTATACGAAGCTTCTAAGAATAGACTTATACTATGGGAAGCTTTACAAATAGGAGAAACATTATTAGCCAAATTAAAACAGCTTAAAGAGATTAAAAATATTGAGCTTGCAGGAAGTTTAAGAAGAAGAAAAGAAACTATTGGAGACATTGACATTCTTGTATCCTGCGATGATAAAGACAGGGATAAGATTATAAATTACTTTGTTAATTTAGAAGATGTTAAAGAAGTTCTTGCTAAAGGAGATACAAGAGCAAGTGTTATTATAAAGGAAAAAGATAGGGAGGTAGATTTAAGAGTACTAAAGCCTGAAGAATGGGGTAGTGGTCTTCAATACTTTACAGGTTCAAAAGAGCATAACGTACATTTTAGAGAAATAGCTAAGCAAAAAGGATTAAAGGTCAGTGAATACGGAGTTTTTGATGCAAAGACAGAAAAAAGGCTTGCAGGAGCTACTGAGGAGGAAGTATATGAGATAGTAGGAATGCAATGGATTCCCCCTGAAATGCGAGAAGACAGGGGAGAAATTGAGCTTGCTTTAAAAAAGAACATTCCAAGATTGGTAGAGCTTGAAGATATTAAAGGAGACTTGCACTGTCATTCAACATGGACGGACGGATTTAACAAAATAGAAGAGATAGCAAAATTTTTACTTGAAAATTATAAATATGAATATTTTGCGATTACAGACCACTCAAAAGCCGTAAAAGTAGCACATGGACTAACAGAAGAAGATGTTTTAAAACAGATTGAAGAGATAGATAAAATAAACAAAAAACTCGGATTTGAATTTATAAAAAAGGGAATAGAAGTAGATATTATGCTTGATGGCTCTCTTGATTTGCCGGATGAGATACTCGCAAAGCTTGATTGGGTGGTTGCATCTATTCATACACATTTTAACAGAGACAATACAGACAGAATTATAAAAGCAATGGAAAATCCTTATGTATGTGTAATTGGGCATCCAACAGGAAGGACGATCGGCGTTAGAGAAGGTTATCCTTTATCTGATGAGATATTTAAAGTTGCAAAAGAGACAAGCACCGCACTTGAAATAAACGCACAGCCTTTAAGAATGGACTTACCGGATATGATGATAAAAAAAGCAGTTGAGTACGGAGTTAAATTAGTAATTTCAACAGATAGCCACAGTCTTGGAAACTTTGCTTATATGAAAATAGGGGTTGCAAATGCAAGAAGAGGTTGGGCAAAAAAAGAAGATATATTAAATACTTACAGCTGGAACGAGATTAAAAAATTTATTCAAGCTAAACGTAAAAAGTTTGGTGTTAAGGTATGAAAAATGCTTTTTTTGGAGAAAATCTTGACTATGTTCCTTACCAAATCTTAAAACAAATTCTTGGTGAATCACTCTATGATGAATACAGAGACATAATAGAACTTATAACCATTGAAGGCGATATTGAAAAAGATATTCTTTATTTATACTTAAAACGGTTTAACTCTAACAAAATCTTGTATGCTACATACGATTTAAAAGATAAAAAGATTTTAAACAACTTAAGTAAATCTGAAATTTTAAAAATTTTTGATGATGAGAAAGGTAAGATTCAAGAGCTACAAAAGAAAGAAATAGAAAGAAGTGCTAAAATAATAATGACTATCATAAGCCTTGTGCTTGGAATGGCAGCTGCTTATTTTGTATTAAAGTTTGTTTTCGGTTTTTGATGAAGAAACAGAAATATGATAACCTAAGCCGACACTGTTTCACGCAAGAAGATGTGGAAAAATTGATTTTCGATGAATAAGTTGGGCAAAAAATAAAGACTTTTATAAAATCTAAAAATGAGGTCCTTCGGCCTTACGGCCTTAGGATGACAGAGAAAGGGAAGTAGAGGTAATTGATGAATTTCCATTACAAAAGTTAGAATTAAAGCATGGTCATTCTACAACCGGCGAAGAATCTCAACCTCAGAGATGTCATTCTGAGCGAAGCGAAGAAACTCATGCTTTTATTGAATATTGACTTTTATTGAATATTAAATTTTTAAATTTCTTACTCAACATATCTATAGATAAAATATAATTTTTGCGAATTATAATAAATGGAGGAATGAATGAAGAGAGTTAGATTTGCACCAAGTCCAACAGGTTATTTACATCTTGGAAATGCAAGAACAGCACTTTTTAATTACCTTTTTTCAAGACATGAAAACGCTACTTTTATACTCAGGATTGAAGATACAGATTTAGAAAGGTCTAAAAAAGAATACGAAGAAATGCTTATGGAAGATTTAAAATGGATGGGGATTGAGTGGGACGAAGGTCCGGATGTGGGAGGTCCTCACGGTCTATACAGACAATCAGAAAGATTAGAAATATATGTGAAGTATGTTGATAAGCTTTTAAAGTCGGGCGATGCTTATTACTGCTACTGTACAGAAGAAGAGTTAGAGCAGGAGAGAGAAAAAGCTATTGCAGAAGGAAGACCTTACAGATATAGCGGAAAATGCAGAAATCTAACACCAGAAGAGAGAGCATTTTATGAAGGAAAGGGTATAAAACCGGTCGTAAGATTTAAAGTTCCGGATAAAACAGTGGTATTTGAAGATATCATTAGAGGCCATGTAGAGATAGATACAAAGGAATTTGGAGATTTTGTGATTGTAAGACAAGATGGTATGCCAGTTTATAACTTTGTAGTTGTTATAGATGATGCTTTGATGGGAATAACTCACGTAATTAGAGGAGAAGACCATTTATCAAACACTCCAAAACAGATAGTAATATATGAAGCTCTTGGTTTTGCGATTCCACAATTTGCGCATCTGCCTATAATTCTTGGAGAAGATAGAACAAAGCTATCAAAAAGACATGGAGCTGTGTCTGTTAGAGCATTAAAAGATGATGGATTTATTTCAGAGGCAGTATTTAACTATTTATCATTACTTGGATGGCATCCAAAAGAAGAAAAAGAGATTTTATCAAAAGAGGAGATAATCAAACAGTTTAGAATTGAAGATGTGAATAAATCTCCGGCAATATTTGACAGAACAAAACTAAGATGGATGAACGGTGTATACATAAGAGAAATTCTTGATTTAGACGATTTAACAAAAAGAGCCATTCCATTTTTCGAAGGCTTTGGATACAAAGCTGACTATGAATTTTACAAAAAAGTTATTTCTGCAATCAGAGATAGCATCGAAACATTGATGGAAATCAAAGAAAGGGCTAAAGTCTTCTTTGTTGATGAGTTTCCATACACAGAAGAGATAGTTAATGAAGTAAAATCTGATGAGAATGTTTATAAAGTTGTAGAGATTTTTTATAACAAAATTAAAAACCTATCAGCTATTACAAAAGAAGATTTTAAAAACATCACAAAAGAGATTCAAAAAGAGTATGGCTACAAAGGAAAGGTTTTGTTCCATCCGATAAGAATCGCATTAACGGGAGAACCTTCCGGGGTTGGACTTGATTTACTCGTTGAAGTCATAGGCGTAGAAAGAGTCAAATTTAGATTAGAAAGATTTTTAGAATACTTTGGATGATGGATTTAAAACAGCTTAAAATTAGAATTTTAAAAGAAGACGATGATATGCTAACCATAGAAGAAATAGACAGATTGTTAAACAACTCTGTAGAGCCAAAAGAAAAATGGTTCTACAGGGGTTTAAAACATATGTATGAAAATCACTATACAGAAGCTATAAAGTGGTTTCAGCTTGTAAACGATAATTTATCAAGATATCTAATCTACTTAATAGCATTTAAACTAAAAGACGAATTCATCATGCAAGAATACAAAACAGACATTGAAAATTTAGATT
>NZ_ABZS01000011.1 GCF_000173615.1 Sulfurihydrogenibium yellowstonense SS-5
TCTTTAGAGATTAAAATATCTCCTTTGCGTAAGTCAAAATCTTTAAATGCTGAAGGAAAGATTGGTACTGCACATTGAATGTCATTTAGAATAGGTAAAAAATAATTTGATTGCAATGCTTTGGTTCTTATAAAATAAAATTTTGATTTGCTTGTATAGGAGAATGAGCCAATTTCTTGTCCATTCGAGGGTTTTTCTGAAAGCAATTCTCGGATACTTTTTATATTTTTATTCTTGAATAGGACAGTCTTATAACTACATGATGACAATGATTCTTTTTCTCTCAAATTCTCACAATGAGTAGTTCTTTGTACGTATTCCATAGTTATTCCCCTATAAAAATGTCCCTTAAAGTTTTTTCTTGACTTTTTGCCCAATTTCTAAATTCTTCTATTGTTTCTGTAAATTCTTCGTCAAGTAAAGGGTTGCCCTTCTCATCTGTTTCCACATCAAATGTTTGTTCGTTTATTTTCCAGATAGGATTATAATACTTTACCCTTTTTGATGTTCTCACTTCATATCCAACTCGTTTAATATCCTTAATGAAAACTTCATAGTTTTGATTTTTCAATTTTTCTAATTCTTCCTTTTTTGGTTTATAAGCAACTATTATAGTTGTGTTTACTCCTGTGTCTGCAAATATATTTGGCGGAAGATCAAAAAGTGCTACTATTCTCATATTTTCAATAAACCATCTTCGTGCTTTCTTCCATCTATCTATTGATGCAATACTGTTTGATAAAATTATCCCCATCCTTCCGTTTTCTTTCAGCAACCTGACCGCATTTTCTAGAAAAATAAGTCCTAAATCTATCCAATTGCCCTGCTTATTCAAATGCCAAAGTTCATAGCATTCAGCAATCTCTTTGTCTTCAGTTGTAAAAGCTTTATATGCTCGATCTTCACCAAAAGGCGGGTTAGTCAAGACGACATCAAATTTTTTTAGTTCTGTTGTATCTGGCCAATTATCCCAGTTGCCATTTTTGTGATAATTAGGGTTAAGCTTGACAACTTTTCCATCAATATCAATTTTATGATCAATAGATCCCTTGTCTGGGATATAGTATAACTTGGCATTTCCATCACCGTTTAAAAGCATGTTTAATTGGGCAAGCATAATCATTTGCCGATCATTATCAATTCCATATAAATTATCGTCCTTTAATTTAGGATTAGAATTCACAAAACTTAAAGAGAGAAAGTCAGCAATTCCAACGCACGGATCAATAACAGTTTCATTGCCTCTTGGATTAACTATTTTTACCAAAAAGTCTATAAGCCATATAGGGGTTATAAATTGTCCTTTTCTTTCCTTTGCAAATTCGTTAGCAAATCTGTAAAAAACTAATTGATATATATCCGTTTTGTATGAGTTAACAAATGAATAATCTTGAAAATTTTCTACTATAGATACAATTGCAGAAATATGCGACGAGTCTTTAAAATTGATAATAGATTGTCCTAATATTGTTCGATAACTACCCTTTGCCTCGTTGTAAAGATTCTCAATCCTGCGAATGAATTGTTGAATGGACGGATCAGCAAGGGATGAATAATTCCTTTCGTCTTGTGATATATAGAATTTTAAAGTTCTATTTTTATCTATTTTATTAGCTTTTTCATCAAATATTTTTAATGCCAACATTTGTATTAATATCTCATAACCTATTTGATTGACAAGCCCCACTTTATCTAAAGTGCGGAGTATATTAGACAAGGAGTCATTGATTTGTTTTGTGTGGATACTAGATATTACTTCTAAATCATCAGTGGTCCGTTGGGTTCTGTCAATCGTTGTGGGCTTGACTATTTTATTGATATCATTAAACGAGGGGATGATAGAGTAGCTATCTGGTAAATATAGAGATAAATCTTTAATTCCGCTGTTTTCTCCTTTTTCATTTTTTGACTCATCGTATCGTAGGATTTTATTGCCCGATTTTTGAAATATCCAGAGTCTCTCGGTATCATAATAAAAACCGATGACAAATTTTCTATCTGACTCTTTCATTGCAGGTTTTAACTGCTGATTAATATATTTTTCAATGTCTCGCCCATCTTCTTTTTTAAATTCTATAACACCAATGAGATGATTTCTCAACCATTCCAGAGATGACTGATCTTTATTCTGCCAAAAATTATGATAATGATGCAACCAATTAGAGTCGTCAAAAATAGCCCCATCTAATATTATTGGTCTTGAGGATGGATTGCCTTTTGGAAACCAAACCTCAACCCCAATAAAATCTTTAGGACAAAGACCACTATGAATTAAAGCATATATAAATTGCCATTTATAGTATTCCTCTGTATTTTCTCCTTTTTGATTTTTTATGCTTATGTTTTGGATAATTCTTCCATTTACTGGGACCAAGCTTTGGGGCAATACGGTTATATTTTTGTATCTTTCGTCAAACTCAACTTTTGCTTCAAAGAAAGATTTTGCCATATTTCAGACCTCCAACAAATGGGTATTAGTATTCTAAAATGCCAGAAAAAGTTCTATCATGGAAAGAATTCTTATAATTAATTTCTATAATCTTTGTAAACATTTATTGTAACACCATTTAATGTTCGATAAATATATTTTTGCAACTTTACAAGGTGTCGTATTTTTTTGAAAAATTATAACATGCTACCTTGTTTAGGTTTTGTTATCTTCTACTATCTTTTTCAACACCTTTGCCTTCTTGTTACTACAAAAATCTATCCCAGTCCATTTTGCTAAATTTCTTAAACTAACTCTTATACCATTTTTCTGCATCCATTTAACGGCATTTCTAATCATTTCTTCAGTTACTATTTGATTATTTATACCTACTTGGTAATTGCTTATTAAATCAATATACCAATAAGGTGGATTATAATCGCTTCCTTCTTTGAATGTATTTAGAATGTAAAAAGATAGATTATTATCCTTTACAAACTTATCAAAGCTTTCTCTATCCTTCAAAATGTCGTAAATTGCTGTAAATAGAGAAATGCCTTCTTTTACTTCCAAGAAATCTTCAATAAACCTGCTTTTAATTTCTTTTTTGCTTTTCAAAGGATAGTTATGTAGCTCAATTTCTGTTTGTAATATATCGTTTCTTCTATATTCATCCAAGTAAATTAACTTAGCTAACTTTTTTACAGTCCAAAAGTAGAAAATTGAGTAATAAGGCTTGTTTTCAAAAATAAAATAGCCATTATTTAAGATCTCTAACATTTTCTTTTGGTTTTCTACAGCCTTAGATTGGCTTGATACTTTTTCATTTTCTGCCTTATGAAATTCAAAGCCACAAAAAGGACAGTTAAAGAACTTTATGCCTTTTTTTCTTTTTGTTATTGTAATTGGGTTGTTACAGGATGGACATCTATCAAGTAAATAGCAGTTGTGTTTTTCGCATACATTTACAAATAATAATCTCCATTGTTTTTTGAAATAGTTGTTCTCTCTCAGACAGTAGGGACAATATTTTAAGCCGTAAGATTTTGAATAACTTCCTTTTATCTTTACTGTTGATATCAAGTTATTTCTTGAATTATCTCTTATTGTTTCTGACAGATAACTTTCATAACTTTTTAGTCCTGTGTTGTATATGATAGTTTTACTTATTCTTGTTTTTTGACTAAAAATTTCTGCTAACTCAGAGTCCAAAACTAAATCCATATCTCTTGCTGTTAGTCTTTTATCCCTAAGAAAAGGAAAGTATATGTTTAGAAAAGTGGATACTTGGCAGTCAAATTTGGCAGAAAGTCTTGCAATCCATGATGAGAAAAGCTCATCTTTGAAAGGTGTTAGTGGATTTGGAATAACTGCATTGGCTAATGTCTCTCTGTAATCGTCTTTTTGGACTCTATATCTGTATAAAAAGTTTCTGTCTGAATAAAATCTAAATTTTTCGTTCATTTTAGAAATCCATTCATATTTCTTGTGCGTAAATTTTTGAGTTGTCTACAGTTATATAATCAATTTCATTAAATAGCTTTATATCTATCTTCTCTTTCTTTTTCTCTATAGCTCTTATAGCCATTTTGTTTATTATTGAAATAATATCTCCTGTTATCCCATTTGTCACTTGGTGTATTTTTGTAATAAATTTTTCATCTGTATAGATGTAAGATTTTTCTTTTAGAGGCAGTGTTAATTCAATAGATTTAAGAAAAGCTCTAAATTCATCATCTATTTCCCAATTTTTGATTTTTATAGGCTTGAATCTGCTTTTTAGCTGATGGTCTCTATTAACTAAAGACACAGCTTCCTGTACGCCTACTAAAACGATAGGAATTCTTAATATATTTGATAAGTTTTTTATTGCATTGGTAAATTCTTTCTGCTGGTTTGCAGAACCTGTTAGTCCATTGTGAATTTCATCAATTATCAGCATTTTTACTTGGAAATCCTCTATGTATGTTGCTATTTTAACTTCTTTTTGTGTATCGCTATCTGTTGTTCTAAAAGGAACATGCAATGCTGTAAGGATATTGTCATATAGTACTTTATAGTTTGCTTTTACGGGAGCCAATACACACAAAACAGGAATTTTTGTTTGTATATCGTTAGGATCATCTTGGCTGTTTTTCATTTTTGCATATCTTTTGACAGTATGGGTTTTTCCTATATTTCCGTCTCCTACAAATAGATAAGACTGCATTCTATCCTCTCTTGGTGCATAGTATAACTCATCAAGCATTTTGAATATAGCTTCGGCTTTGCTGTGTCTGATAAATTTTGGCTTTCTGATAAACTCTATTCTTTCTTCATCTGATGCATTATCTCTGATTTCTTTGACAATTGGCGGGATTAAATGTTCGTAGTCTTCATAAAAATTATTGTTTTCTACTTTTTGGCTCATGGCTTTATCTCCTTAAAAATCAAATTCTATGTCAAAGGGTTTTATTTCATTTGGTTTTTTAATTTGCGTTTGTGGTTTTTCTTCTGTTTTATCGATAGGTTTTTCTAATTTTTCTGAGACTTCTTTGGAGCTTAATTTAGTTTTATTGCTTTCTATTTGTTTTCTCATTAACTTTGTTTTTTCTCTTGCTTCTTCTTCCATTTTTCTCAGTTCTTTAATTGCTTCGTAGATTTTATACGATGTTATTTTCTCTCTTCTTTCTCTTAACATCTCTTTCGCCTTTTCTAATTCCCACAAAGTAGTTCCCGGTGGAATTGGTGTTTTACAGTAAATTTCTATATAATCCTGTAGATTTTCATCGTAGAAATATATTTTCGTTATGTCTTTTGGATCATACTTGATTTCATATTTTTTATTATCTCCTGCGTATCTTACAAGAATATCTGAGTAGTAGTGTAGATCTTTAAATCTTATTCCTTCTTTTGATACATTCCTGTAATCAGATTTCAGCAGTGATATTCTTGCTATTCTTAATTCATCTTGGCTTAAGACTCTTATTCCAAAGTTTGATTTAGTTAATCCTTCTTTAAATTTTTCATAAGGTGTTAATCCTTGTAGTCCGTCATGCGGTTTTTGATGATAGTAATTAACTATCCAATAAACTATAAATTTCTCAAGTTCTTTTAGGGTAAATACAGCTTCTTTTTCTGGATTGTATTCTCTCTTTTCTTTTGTGTTAGAAAAGGTTGTTCCGCTAACGTTGTGCAGTTCTTTGTTTAAAGTTCTTATAAATCTTTCAACGTGTCCGCCGTAGAATGGTTTTCCTACAGGTCTATATACTAAGTTTATTCCAAAAGTCATGCAGAATTTCTCAAGATTAGTTCCGTCAAATTCTGCCGCATTGTCTGTATGAATGTTAACAGGTATGCCATTAATATTCCAATCTCCTTCTATTCCAAGCGTTTCCAAGTAATGATTTTTGTTTATCAGTCCCATATATATAGCCTGTCCTACTGAATAATAGCTTGGAGGGTCTAATGATATGTAAATTCCATAAACCATTCTGCTGTAAACATCTAAGGCTACCGTTATGTAAGGTCTTCCAATAGGTTTTCTGTCTATTTCTGATACTACTTGAATGTCTAAAGGAGTATGGTCTATCTGTATCCATTCTAATGGATAGTTTGCTTCAAATGAATTTTTCGCAGGATTTATTGTGCTTAAATACTTATTTCTGCCTTCACGTTTTTTGTATATGGTCTCTCTGTCTATTTCTTTTAGATAGTAAAGTAATGTGGTATAGGCAATAGGTTTTAGCTTTTGGCTTATAAGTTCAGCATTAATTTCCTCGTAAAGCCTTTTAGCAGATATTCTTTGATGAGTCAAATATCTTTCCTTTATCATTTTGTCAATTATTTCTAAAGCTTTTTCTCCTATCCTTTTTTTACCCTTACCGCCACGTCTTTCGTATCTTGGCAATAGTCCATATATAGTTTCTCCACTTTTTTTGTATCTTTCCATCCATCTGTATATTGTGGATAGATGAACGTTATATTTTTTAGCAATTTCTTCTCTTTCTTTAACTGATTTGGCATTCATGACAGCTTTGACTATTTCAAGTCTTCTCTGTGCCTCTTTTAATAATTCTTCATCTATCTTGTCGAAAGGAGTCAGTTTTTCATCTTCTTGTTTATTCTTTTTTTCGTATTGTTCCAATAATTTCTCTTGTAGATTAGATAATGGTATGATAATTAATTGATTATAGCTTGTATCTCTTAAAACTACGTCTATGGTATTGTTTTCAGTATTTAGGCTATAATTCTCAATTATGTATTCTTTATCAAGCTCAATCACTTTTCCTTTCTTAATTTCTATCATTAGCTTAGCCTCACGTTTGGTTTATACATATTAGAGTATTGCTGTTTAATCCATTTTCAATATTTAATATTTTAAGTTCTTTGTTGGCTATTAGCGACAGTATATATCCCTTTATTTTTGCATTTTCTATTGCATCGTAGTAAGTAGCTAAATTATTAAACAGGTCTTGAAAGGAGATTTTTTCATGACTTTTAACAATTTCTAAAATTTTCTCTTTATATTCTGCTGGAACTTTTGTTTGGGTATGCTGATGAAGTGCCATTGAAACCTGTACAATGTTTTGATTTATATCTTTTTCTGTGATGATTAAAAATTCCATATTGTTTTCTTGACAGTATTGTTTTAACGTTTCTATTTTCTTTGCTAATTTATCGTCCATATTTTTTAATTTTTCTGATGGCTTAATTTCTACAAGCTGTTTTTTGTCTTTCCTTTCAACTAAAACATCTGGAACGTATATATCTACCTTTAGTGGCTGTGGTAAGTATCTAATAACATCATCATCTATTTCAAGCATACAAAAATAGTCTCTTTCAAGTAGTGATTCGTGATATACAACCATTTTATTTTTATAACTATACATTTTTCCTCTAACAGAAACTCTTTTTGTTGGAATGTTTCTTACACCCACTCTTTTCTTTCCTTTCATTTTTATCTCCAAACTATTTCCAAATTTTCGCAATAATTATATTAAATTTTCCAAAATTTTGCAATAATTTTTGTAAGTTTAATGAAAAGAGTTTTTTAGGAAATTGTTGATTATCAATGATTTAAGTAAAATTAATTTCGCAATAATTTTTGAGTTTTACAGGGGAAGTTTTCCAAAACCCGGTGAAGTGTCTTTGGCACACAACGGTGTTTTGTTTTTAGACGAACTACCAGAATTTAAGAAATCTACCTTAGAAGTTTTAAGACAACCGCTTGAAGATAAGGTTGTTTCTATATCAAGGGCATCAGGAAAAATAGAATTTCCTGCAAATTTTCAACTTATAGCAGCAGCTAATCCTTGTCCATGTGGCTATAAGCTTGACCCTAAAAAAGAATGCAGATGTACGCCGGCAGAAATAAAAAGATATCTCGGCAAAATCTCAGGACCACTTTTAGATAGAATAGACTTGGCAGTAACGGTTTTACCGGTAGCACCAGAAGAGCTTGCAAACAAACCAGAAGGCGAACCTTCGGCTAAAATAAGAGATAGAGTTTTAAAAGCAGTAGAGATACAAAGAAACAGATTTAAAAACGAAAATATCAAATTTAACAGTCAAATGACACCAACACATATTGAAGAGTATGGAAATATCACAAAAGAAGCAAAAGATGTAATGCTTAATGCTACAAAAAGATTTAATCTCACAGCAAGAAGCTTTCATAAAGTTTTGAAAGTGGCAAGGACTATAGCAGATTTAGAAAACAGCGAAAAAGTCTTACCTAAGCATGTTTTTGAAGCTATAAACTATAAAGTAAATGAAAATCTGTTTTAGATGGAGTTTAATCTATTACATAAACACCTTTTCAGTCTTGCATGTTTGAGCGAGTTTCTTAATTTCTGCTGAAACTTTTCCAAAAATCAAAATCGCCATTCTGCAGCCGGAGAAGAATCTCATATTTTCTTTTCAAGTCAAAAGACCGAAAATGAGATCCTTCACTACGTTCAGGATGACAAAGAACGACCTAATGGTGTCATTCTGAGCAAAGCGAAGAATCTCATTTTTCTTTTCAAATCAAAAATCAAAAGATGAGATCCTTTGGCTTACAGTCTCAGGATGTCGCAGAAAGTTAAGCTTGCAAGATTTTTTAAACAGCTTTCATTTTCTGCTTGACATGTAGAAAATTTTTTTGTATATTATTATTTAGATTTTTAATTTTTTTACTGAACCTTGGCAATTGAATAGGTTAGCCCACACAAGCTTAATTTACGTGAGAACGTGAAATGTGAGAAGTGAGACGTTGGAGATTGGTTTATCAATAATTTAATGATTTTTGTTTGATTGATTGATGACTTAGTGAGATGACTTAAAAGTCAGTGAAGCTAAGGTATTGATAACTTGATTTTATTTTTTGATCTTTGATTAGAGCTTGCGTAATGATGGTTTGAAATGGATTTTTTGAAAAGTAGTTATAAGTATTTGTTGAATTAAGTTTTTTGATTTTGAAATTTTTAGTGCTTAAACCTTTGAAAATTTGTAATTTTTTGTTTTAAAATTTTTTGAGATCGGCAAGTTAAAGAGTGATATTTGCAGCGGGCTTCTGAGTTTATGGTTTTTGGAAGTTGGCTTGTGATAGGAAGTTAAAGGATAAAATATAATAATATATTTTCTGTATATCGAGGTTTGCTGCAAAAAACTTCAACTTGCAGGTTTTTTAAAAGTTTGGTATAATATTTATCAGAATATTGATAGAATAAGCTATAAGCGATTTTATTTTTAAGTAAAAATTTAACGGGTTACATCTGAACCGTGTGGGTTATAAAGAAACCATATCCATACCTCCTAAAAAATTTTTTTTAAAGTTACATCTGAACCGTGTGGGTTATAAAGTTCTAATTTTTCTTGCCATTTATTTCCGCTACATTTAGTTACATCTGAACCGTGTGGGTTATAAAGTTCGATCATGCTTAAGCTTCCGTCAGAATGTATATGTTACATCTGAACCGTGTGGGTTATAAAGTAGTAGAAATTTTTATTCTACTTACATCTGCTACAAGTTACATCTGAACCGTGTGGGTTATAAAGAAGCTTTCAAAAGTCTTAAAACAACAAATATCAAAGTTACATCTGAACCGTGTGGGTTATAAAGCTATATCATCAAGTGATGCTGTTTCTTCTGGTTCTACGTTACATCTGAACCGTGTGGGTTATAAAGCAATTATTATAACAATCTTGATAAGATTTAAAATATGTTACATCTGAACCGTGTGGGTTATAAAGTTGTTTCGGGTGTTTGTTTCAATTTTAAAATTGATTTGTTACATCTGAACCGTGTGGGTTATAAAGTCAAACTCTATGTAGAAACGTTGCCCCTTTTCCCTTTGTTACATCTGAACCGTGTGGGTTATAAAGTTATCTGTTTATTAATTTCTTTTAGATGCTTCTCATGTTACATCTGAACCGTGTGGGTTATAAAGGTAATATACTGTTCTTTCGCTTACACTGAAAATTCTTGTTACATCTGAACCGTGTGGGTTATAAAGAATTAACAGCAACATTTAAAGAGTCTTCATTTTCAAGTTACATCTGAACCGTGTGGGTTATAAAGTTGCATAGCAAATCCTGATTCTCCTGTTACTTTTACGTTACATCTGAACCGTGTGGGTTATAAAGAAAGATTTAAATAATGATCTCAACTCAGAAGAGCTTGTTACATCTGAACCGTGTGGGTTATAAAGTTTCTCATATGTTTCCTTATCTACATAGATGCATTTGTTACATCTGAACCGTGTGGGTTATAAAGTCAGGTGGTATAGTATGCGAAGTATTTGATAAATTAGGTTACATCTGAACCGTGTGGGTTATAAAGGTGTTATATTAAGAGTAGCTTTTTCTTTTACTACTTGTTACATCTGAACCGTGTGGGTTATAAAGGTGTTATATTAAGATTAGCTTTTTCTTTTACTACTTGTTACATCTGAACCGTGTGGGTTATAAAGGTGTTATATTAAGATTAGCTTTTTCTTTTACTACTTGTTACATCTGAACCGTGTGGGTTATAAAGATTTTTCCAATTCTTCTATTATGATTCGTTTCACAGGTTACATCTGAACCGTGTGGGTTATAAAGATTCTTCCATAATAAATAGCCTGCTACAACAGCTGCGTTACATCTGAACCGTGTGGGTTATAAAGTCATACACTATGGATAAATACTACAATGACTACAAGGTTACATCTGAACCGTGTGGGTTATAAAGCAATGTACTCGAAGTTTTTTGTGTAGTTCTTGATTTCGTTACATCTGAACCGTGTGGGTTATAAAGTATTCTCAACATGTATCTGGAACCACCTCTTAAGATGTTACATCTGAACCGTGTGGGTTATAAAGGTTGTTTTAACTGGGGAGCCTAAAAACTTTGGTTTGGGTTACATCTGAACCGTGTGGGTTATGTAAGGTGAAACGTGAGACGTGAGATGTGAGACGTTTTAAAAGAATGATGATGTTTAAATTATTTCCACGTTTCACTTTTCACTTTTCAATTCTCACGTTAAAGTTACATCTGAACCGTGTGGGTTAGAAAAAAGTAAGTGTATTTTCAAGCTACTCTTGATTATTCAGCTCAGCCTGATATGGAAGTAATCTTATTATCATTCTGTCTTGATATCTTTTAAATCAAAAACAACTTCACAAAAGAATAACTTCTTATTACACAATAAAAACACTATCTTTAAAATCTATGGCTTACTTTGTTGAAAGCTTTAAACTTTCTTTTCTCAAATTATTGATAATTTAATTGTTTAGCTTAAGTTTAATAGTGATTAGAGTAATAATTTAGCAATTGCTAATATGCTATAATTATCAATCCTATCTATTTTAATTTGGAGGTTTATAAATATGGGTATGACAATAACTGAAAAAATAATAGCAGCACATGCAGGTAAAGATTATGTAGAACCGGGAGAGCTTGTAACTGTTAAAGTAGACCTTGCTATTGCAAACGATATTACAGCTCCGCTTGCAATAAAACAGCTTGAAAAATATGGCATAGATAAAGTTCATGACCCAAATAAAATCGCTCTTGTTATGGACCATTTCTTCCCGCCAAAAGACATTATGTCTGCTCAGCAGATTAAAATCTCAAGAGATTTCGCTAAAAAAATGGGAATTAAAAATTACTTTGAAGGTCAAGATAGTGGAGTAATGCATACACTACTTCCAGAAAAAGGTTTTATAGTTCCAGGTGATTTGGTAATTGGTGCAGATTCACATACATGTACTTACGGCGGAATTGGTGCTTTTTCTACAGGTGTAGGTTCTACTGATATTGCCTACATATGGGCTACAGGTGAAACATGGCTTAGAGTTCCGGAGAGTATGAAGTTTGTATTTTATAATAAGCCACAAAAATGGGTTGGTGGAAAAGATTTTGTTTTAACAGTGATTGGAAAAATTGGCGTTGATGGTGCATTGTATAAAGCTATGGAATATCATGGAGAAGCGATCAAAGCTCTTGATATAGATAACAGACTTACAATCGCTAATATGGCTATAGAAGCAGGTGGAAAAAGCGGAATCATTGAACCGGATGAAAAAACTGTTGAATGGGTAAGAAAAAGAACAGACAGAGAGTTTAAACTCTATAAATCAGACCCAGACGCTAAATACTGCTGTGAGTATGAATTTGATGCAAGTAAAATAGAGCCTGTAGTTGCATGTCCAAGCTTGCCATCAAACGTAAAACCTGTTAGTGAAGTAGCCGGAACACATATTGACCAAGTATTTATAGGCTCATGCACAAATGGAAGACTTTCAGACCTAAGAATAGCGGCAGCAATTTTAAAAGGTAAAAAAGTACATCCAGAGGTTAGATGTATTGTAATACCTGCATCAGACCAAATCTATAAACAAGCATTACATGAAGGTATAATTGAAATATTGGCAGAAGCGGGGTGCTTGATAAGCACATCTACATGTGGTCCATGTCTTGGTGGTCATATGGGTATTCTTGCAGAGGGTGAGGTTTGTTTATCTACATCAAACAGAAACTTTGTGGGAAGAATGGGACATCCAAAAAGCCAAGTATACTTATCAAGCCCTGCAGTAGCTGCGGCGTCAGCGGTTCTTGGCAGGATTGTACATCCTGATGAAGTTGCAAAATACGAAGAAGTTGAAACGCTTATAACTTTATAAATACCTTAGGTGAGAAATTAGTGGTTTTTATAAAATTTAAAAAGGAAATCCTTGGGCTTACAGCCTCAGGATGACAACTAAATGTTGATTGATAGGCATCAGAGAAAGGATAACCTTTTTTGTCATTCTGAGCGAAGCGAAGAATCTCCTACTTTTATTGAATTTCTCACCCTACGTTTTGAAACACTTATAACTTTATAAATGGAGGTAAGCTGTCATGGCATTGTGGGATGCACTTGTAAGAATTTTAGTAGGTTCAATACTTGTATTTTTTGGAGTTGAAAAAGGTGGTGTGTTTGTAATTGCAACGTTTGTTGGCGTTGTGTTAATATTGACAGCAATCACAGGATTTTGTTTGATATATAAGATAGCCGGCATATCTTCCAAGGAAGAGCCTGCACAAGCTTGAGTAGAATTTTAGGTCTTGACATAGGGTTAAAAAGGATTGGCGTTGCTGTAAGCGATCCGTTTGGAGTTACAGCAACGCCTCTTGAGTTTATTCTAAACGACGAAAAGGTATTTGAAAAAATCAATGATTTAATAAAAAATTATAAAATCTCAAAAATAGTTATTGGACTACCCTTAACGCTAAAAGGTGAAGAAGGAGAGCAAGCAAGATATACAAAAGACTTTGCCGAAAATCTAAAAAATCACATTCCACAAGATATAGAAATAATCTTTATAGATGAAAGATTTACATCATCCTTAGCAGAAAAAACATTATCACAAACAAAAAAGAAAAACAAAAAAGAAAAAATAGACAGCTTGTCTGCAGTTTTTATACTTCAAACATATCTTGACAGGTTATCTTTGAGCAATGAAGCGACTGATTATAGCTATTAGTCTAATATCTTTAATTTTCTTAGAACTTTTATCTTTATTTTTTTACAAAAAAGATGTAAATGCAGAAGTTAACATTGAAAAAGGTCTAAAAACAGTAGAGATTGCACAAAAACTTGAGGATGAGAATGTAATATTAAATAAATATCTTTTTGTCATTTTAGCACTGATAAAAAATCAAACACTAAAATCCGGATTGTATGAGTTTAAAGGAAAGTATTCTGTAATAGATGTTTATGAAAAGATAGCGAAAGGAGAGGTTAAGCAAAAATACTTTACTATCATACCCGGAGAGGACTTAATAGATATTGCAAACAAGCTTGAAAAAGAAGGGATAGTTAAAAAGGAAAAATTTTTAAAGTATGTATTTGATGAAAAAAATGTCAGAAAATATGGACTTGTAGGAAGCTCTTTTGAAGGCTATTTTCCACCGGAGAGTTATGCAATTTCAGAAAAAGAAACTGTTGAAACATTGATAAAAAAGTTTTTAAAAGTCTTTGAAAAAAGATATTTGCCTTACAAGCAAAAAGCAGAAAGCAAAGATTATTCAGCGTTTTATAAAAAAAATCTATCTTTTTATGAAGCAATGATAATCGCATCTATGATAGAAAAAGAAGCATACTATGAAGAAGAAAAGCCAATCATAGCCGGAGTTATTTTTAACAGATTAAAATCTGACATGAGGCTTCAGATTGACCCAACGGTCATTTATGCTTTAAAGCTTGCTAATAAATGGGATGGGAAGCTAAATAAAAGTGATATGGTTATAGATTCTCCATTTAATACTTATAAAGTCAAAGGTCTTCCACCAACTCCAATTTGTAGTTTTACAATCTCTTCGTTAGAAGCCGTGTTAAATCCAACCAAATCCAACTATTACTATTATGTTTTATCAAAAGACAGGAAAAGACATATCTTTTCAGAAGAATACGAGACCCATTTAAAGAATATAAAAGAAAATTTGAAGTGATGTTTATTAAGCATTTGTTTAAAATCTTGAGTGAAAAATTGGTGGATTTTTATAAAATTTAAAAATGAGATCCTTCGGACTTACGTCCT
>NZ_ABZS01000010.1 GCF_000173615.1 Sulfurihydrogenibium yellowstonense SS-5
AGGAGATGAAAATCTTAAAAATAATAAAGAGTATTATCAACTTTTAAACAAAGACCTATACGCTACAAGATTTTTAAAATTAACCGCAGATTTAAACTTCTCTCATTACAACACTCAAGCAATATCTTCCTATAACGTTTCTTCTTTGAAATTTGGCAACGAAATGGATATTTTTGGAAAATCTAAGTACGATGAAGAGATAAACAAAATAGAGATTGAAAAGTCAACAGTCTTGTCTGAAAAAGAAAAAGAAACTTTGTTTAAAAACATCCTTACAGCCTACGCTAATTACAGTATGTACTTTGAGCTTGTAAAACTTCAGGAGGAGAGAATAAAAAACATCAAAGAGAACCTAAGCTTTATAGAAAAAGCAGTAAAAGATGGAAAGCTTCCTGCCATAGAGTATGACAACTGGCAGCTGAAACTTCTAAATGAAGAAGAAAACCTTTTAAAGTATCAAAAAGCTTTGGAAACATACTTGAAAATCTTAAAGATAACTTCAGGTTTAGACCAGATTAAACCTTTGCAAGATTACAGTTTAACAAAAGAAGAGTTAAATCAGATTTACAGTCAGAAAGAGGATTATTTAAAAACCAGTCCAAACGTTAAAGCCATAGATTTAGAAAAAAAGTTAAACGATGCACTTTACAAAAAAGAGAAAAATTATTGGATTCCAAATTTATTATTGTCTTATGAACGACAGATCAACAAAGACCCAACAGGAAACGGAAATCAGAATATATTTACAGTTGGGATTATGTCAAATATTTTCTATGGTGGCTTAAAGTATAAACTACTAAGCCTTTCAGTTAGAGATAGGATATTAAACATTCAAAAATACAGAGAGAGTTTAAATCTAAATCAAAATCTTGAAAGTCTTTATACATCTGTATTTTACGATATAGATAGACTTGAAGCTTACAAAAAGCAGATTCAATCATCTTACGACATATATGAAAAATACCTTAAAGCCTACAAGATGGGCCTGGCTAATTTCGTTGTTTTAGACAAATATTATTACGATTACATAAATGCAACCAACAACTACATCAAACAAAGTACAACGCATACATGAATTTTAAACTTTTAGAGCATCTGATAAAAGGAGATTTATACAGATGAGACTTATATTACTTTTGACTTTTATATCTTTTAGTTTTAAAGTTGCCTTTGGTCAAGATACTTATAAAGTAGTTCCTGCTAAGTCGCAGATGGAAATTCAGGTCTCAGGACAAATAGAATCTGGCAAACAGTGTAGTATAACATCAAAAACTGAAGGATACTTTTATCCTCTTGTTTCAGTTGGTGATAGAGTGAAAATAGGACAGGTTATAGGCAGCTTTAAGAATGAGTTTTTAGATGCAAACTTACAGTCAACAGTCAAAAAAATTCAGATTACCCAAAGCGAGTTAGAGAACTTAACAAAAAAACTTGAAAACTACGAAAAATTGTACAGCTTAGGCTTAGCATCAAAAAACGAAATTTTAGACCTTAAAAACAATATATCATTAAAACAGTCCGAGATTGAATCATTAAAGGCACAGCTTAAAACTTACAATATCCAGAAAAACAACTTTAAACTATCTTCAAATTGTGAAGGCTATATTATTAACATGATACCAGAAGGTCAGTATGCTACTATAGGGACAACCGTCGCAACAGTTTATAATCAAAATTCAAACTTTTTGTATCTGTATGTTCCGGTTGAGTTTTTAAATCTCATAAAGTCTAAAAAAGTCTTAAACGCAAAATTAAACGATGAGACAATCTCTTTGAAAGTAAAAGAAATCATTCCAGTTTCAGAAGGAAACCTTGTAAAAGTTAAAACGTTTTCAGAAAAAGCCTTAGAATTTCCTTTAAACTTTAGACAGAGTATAACGCTATATGTTGATGGTTTATCAGGCTTTAAAATACCTAAGAAGGCTTTAGTTTTAGAGGAAAAAGGATTTTTTGTATATAAGATTTACAACGGTAAAAAGTTTAAGGAAAAAGTTAACATAATCAAAGATGAAGGGGATTTTATTATCGCATCCGGCAATCTTAAAGATGGGGATGAGGTAGAAATTAGATGATTTCTAAGGATTTTTTTATATTTATCATCAAAAGAAAGTTTGCTATTATGCTCATTTTTCTTTTGCTTGCCATCATTGGCTACTATACATCTAACTCTATAACGAAAGATATCTTTCCGAATGTCTATTTTCCAAGGGTTGAGGTTGCAATAGAAAATGGCTACACTCCTACAAAGCAGATGCTGCTTGAAATTACAAAACCTGCGGAGGAATCTCTTAAAACCGTTCAAGGTGTAGAGAAAATAGTTTCAAAGACTTCTATCGGTTCAACAGAGATAAACCTCTACTTTAACTGGTCTACAAATCCATTCACCGCCTATCAGCTTGTTTTAGCAAGAGTAAGTGAGTTAAAAAACGTCTTACCGCCGACGGCAAAGGTTGTTGTAAGACAGGCTACGCCAAGCATGTATCCAATAGGCATTTATGCCATAGGTTCTGACGCTAAATCACAAACACAGCTGACGGACATACTCTATTACAAAATAAAACCTTTAATAATATCCTTGCCAGGCGTTTACGACCTTGAAATAAAAGCTCCACAATGGCAGGAGTTTCATGTAGTAATAGATACAGACAAGCTAAACAGCTACAACATCTCCTTGGATTATTTAAAATCTGTGATTTACGACCAAACCAAGATAGACTTCTTAGGCATAACTGAGATGTTAAACAAACAGTATGTAATAACTCTCTACCAAAAGCCTGACGATGTATATAAACTTTTGGATGTAAAAATACCACTTTCCGGCGGTAGATACATAAATCTATCTGAGGTAGCGACGATTATAAACTCTAAGTATCCGTCAAGGTCTATCTCAGGGTTTTCTCACGCCAAAAATGCGGTTGTCTTTAACATCCTAAGACAGCCGGACGCAGATACAACAACGGTTATACAAAACGTTGACAGTCAAATAGAGAGTATAAATAAATCCTTGGAAAAGGAAGGTATCAGGATATACAAATCATATGACTCTTCAGTATTCATAAAAGAATCAATAAAGAGCGTAAGAGATGCGATAGTTTTAGGAAGCATCATAGCGGTCTTGATTCTGTTTATCTTTTTGAGAAAGTTAAAGCTTTCCTTTGCTACCTTGCTAACCCTTCCGGTGGTATTTTTCATCACAATCATAGGCATTAAAATCTTGGGCTTAGACTTTAATCTGTTCTCTTTGGGCGGCATGGCTGCTGCAATAGGAGGCTTGGTAGACCATCTTATCATCGTCATAGAAAACATAGACAGACACCTAAAAATGGGCAAGGATAAGCTAAACGCCATAATAGACGGTTCGAGAGAGATCCTACCTATCATGACCGCCGCAACTTTAATATCTACCTTAGTCTTCTTACCTCTTCTTTTTGTACCCGGCGTTGTTGGAGTATTTTTAAAACAACTTGGTTTGGTATTAGTTTTGACCTATATCGTTTCACAAATCGCAGCCATATTTTTAGTCCCTATAGTAGCCTACATGCTACTACCAAACAGTTTTAAAAGTCAAGAAGACTTTATATCAAGATTAGAAAAACGTTATGAAACCTTTTTAGAAAGACTATTTAAGTATGATTTTGTATCCCTGCCGCTTATTTTAATTATTGCATTGATAGGATTTTTACTTTTTAGGGTAATTCCTACCACGTTTTTACCTAAATGGGATGAAGGAAGTTTTGTAGTAGACTTTACACTACCAGCAGGAACTCCTTTAGAAGAATCTTATAAAACCGCCATGGAAATGGGAAAGATTTTAAACTCGATACCGGAGGTCAAAAGCTGGACTTTAAGAATAGGTACATCCTTAGGGCACGTTGTAAAACAGCCTAACATCGGCGACTTTTTGGTAGTATTGAATGAAAACAGAACAAGAAGCATTTTTGATATAGAAGACGAGGTCAGAAAAAAGATAGAGGCAAAGTTTAACAACCTTGAAGAGTTTGACCTTCCACAGGTTGTAGAGGATAGATTGGCAGACATACTCGGAGAGGAGGCACCAATATCTGTAATACTCTACGGCTATGACCCTGACAAGCTTGTAAAATACGGATTTAAACTCCGAGACCTGCTAAGAGAAAAGCCTATCCTTACAGAGGTAAATTTAAAAACCGCCTTCACATCAGGAGAGATAAGAATTAGATTAAAAACTGAGGCGCAGAGTATTTACGGCTTGAATCTAAACGACCTTTACCAACAGCTTTACAACGCCTACTGGGGAAATGTGGTAGGAAACATAGTTTACGGCGAGAAAATTATAAATCTTAGATTGATATCCATAGACAGACAGCAATTTTTAAATCCAGAAAATGTTAAGATTTACTCTCCTGCAGTAGGAAGGTTTATACCATTGTCCCAAGTGGCAGGAGTGTCTTACATGACCAACGTTCCAGAAATCACACACTACAATCTATCTCCTGTTGCGGTTATAACTGTAAGATTTAAAGGTAACGATATGTCCAAGGCTGTAAAAGTAGTAAGTCAAACCATCCAAGAAGCAAACCTACCATCAGACATAACCCCCGTCATATCAGGATTTTACAAACAACAGCAGAAGTCTTTCAAAAGTCTAATGCTTGTAATTTTAGCAGCCTTAACTCTTATAGGCATTTTTACCATGATTCTTTTTGTAGATACAAAAATTACTGTCTCTGTCTTACTTGCAGTGATTTTAACATTAACAGGAGTTTTGACAGCTCTTTTTATAACAGGAAAACCCCTTGATATAACCGGACTTATCGGAATGCTAATAGTTTTGAGCATTGTTATAAACAATAACGTTTTAATCTTTGATTTTTACAAAAATGCAGCAGAAGAAAAATTGGAAAAAAGAATCCTGTATGCAACTGCAAGCAGGTTTAGACCAATTACCATGACGATGTTATCAAACGCCTTTGCAATGCTGCCGATTGCCTTAGCCATAGGAAGCGGAACCCAGATACTCCAAGACCTTGCCATAAGCATGATAGGAGGCTTAATTTTTGCCATATTCTTAAACTTACTGATAATACCGATGTTCTTTCACTTTTTATCAAGAATTGTAAGTAAATCGTAGAGGTTTAAATTGTTTACAGTTTATTAAATGCAAAACCTTGAATTTTTAGATAAATTATTTGATTTGCTAAAACTAAATGAACTTTGTGAAAAATTGAGAATTTTATTAAAATTTGAACGATTGATCCTTCGGCTTTGCCTCAGGATGGGAATTAACCAAAAACATAGTTCGGCAGCCGGCAAGGATCTCATAATTTTTAAATTTCTTAAAAAGGAGGTTTTAATTGCTTACATTTTTTTGTGATTTTGACGGGACGATATCAAAACAAGATGTAATAGACACATTATTAGAAAATTACGCATCAAAGCAGTGGCTTGAAATAGAAAAGCTATGGAATGAAGGCAAAATAACAACAAGAGAATGCTTAGACGCCCAAATGACTCTAATAACAATAACAGAAAAAGAGTTAGACGATTTTTTATCAAAGATAGAAATTGACGAAAGTTTTTTGATGTTTGTAGATTTTGTAAAATCAAACTACAACTCAAAAGTTTATATACTTAGCGATGGATTTAAGCTTTTCATTGAAAAAATATTAAAGCCTTATGACATTCTGTCAAAAATAGATGGCATCTATGCAAACGATGTAAAGCTTGTAAATAATAAATTTCAAACTTTCTATAACCATTCGAAGCCTGATTGTCAGCTTGGAGTTTGTAAGTGTTCGTTGGTTAATAGCTTGAAAAACAATAAATCTATCTATATTGGCGATGGTAGGTCTGATTTTTGTGTAAGTCAAACAACAGATTTTGTTTTTGCAAAAGGAAAGCTTTTTGATTTTCTAAAAGAAAATAAATTCGAACACTTTACAAAATTTTCTACCTTTAAAGACGTAATAAATAAAATACCTTACATAAAGGAGATGTTAAATGAAGAAAGAAGAAATTTTGGCAATAGAGCAAGAAGTATGTTCATGGGGTGATACGGTACATTATCTAAATCCTCCAAAAATTTTTAGAGCTTGCGAAGGGTCTTATCTTTATGATGAAGAAAACAAACCATACCTTGACCTTCAAATGTGGTACAGTGCCTGTAATTTTGGATACAAAAACGAGCGTATAAACAATGCCATAAAAGACCAAATGGATAGAATGGGGCAGTTGGCGTCCCAGTTTTTATTTGAAGAAAAAGTCATTCTCTCTAAAAAATTGGTTGATGCTAATCAAAAAAGATTTGGATTGAAGGGAAGAGTTCATTTTAATGTTGGTGGTTCTCAGGCTATAGAAGATAGCTTAAAGCTTGTAAGGAATTATAAAAAGAAAAATCTAAACTTTGCTTTTATGGGTGGATATCACGGAAGAACTCTTGGAGCTACTGCAATTACATCAAGCTATAGATACAGAGAAAGATTTGGACATTTTAGCGATAGAGCGTTATTTATTCCATTTCCATACTGTTTTAGATGTCCTTATGGCAAAAACTTAGACAGTTGCGATTATTACTGTGTAAAAGAATTTGAAAAATTATTTGAATCGGAGTACTACTCTATTTATAATCCAAGAACAAAAGATTGTGAATATGCAGCCTTTTACGTAGAGCCTATACAAGGTACTGGTGGATACGTAAAAGCTCCACCGGAATACTTTAAAAAACTAAAAAAGATACTCGACCAAGCAAACATTTTATTAGTAGATGACGAAATTCAAATGGGATTTTACAGAACTGGCAAACTGTGGAGTATAGAGCATTACGGAGTTAAGCCCGATATCATAGTTTTTGGAAAATCTCTTACAAATGGAATAAATCCTTTATCCGGACTATGGGCAAGAGAAGAGCTTATTAATCCAAGTATATGGCCGCCAGGTTCTACTCATTCTACTTTCTCTTCAAATCCGATAGGTGTAAGAGCCGGCTTAGAAGTTATGAGCATCATAGAAGAAAAAGATTACGAAACCACGGTAGCACAAAAAGGGCAAAAGTTTTTAGAGGGCTTGAAAAAATTAAAGAAAAAGTATAAAAACATTGGAGACGTTGATGGTATTGGATTGGCTCTTAGAATAGAAATATGTGAAGCTGACGGATTTACCCCATCAAAAGCACTTACTGACAAAATATTAGAAGAAGGACTAAAAGGAGACCTTGAATATAAAAATAAACGTTATGGTCTTGTGTTAGACGTTGGCGGTTATTATAAAAACGTATTTACACTTGCACCATCCTTAGAGATTACAGATGAAGAGATAGATATGGCTATATCTTTATTAGACCAACTATTTAGAAGGGTGTTTTAGTTTGGAGTTTTCTATCGTAAACAATAACGAAAAAGCAGTACTGCTACTTCACGGCCTTACAGGAACGCCGTTAGAATTAAGATGGGTAGCAAGGGATTTTTCAAAGGAAAATTATGATGTATACTTTCCGATACTACCCGGTCACTGCTCTTCTTTAGAAGAGATTAAAAATATAAAATGGCAAGACTTGTACAGATTTACAAAAGATTATTATCTTTCATTAAAAGCCAAATATAAGCATGTTTTTGTTGGTGGATTGTGCGTTGGCGGTATGCTATCTTTAATTCTTGCTATGGATTTTCCGGATATTGACGCAGTAGCATCGTGGTCCCCAGCCATGGGAATTGATGGATGGGCGATACCATGGTACAGATTTTTACTGCCTTTTGTGCTGCATTCTCCTTTAAAGCATTTGTATTACTGGAAAGAGTCAGACCCTTATGGTATAAAAAACGAATTTATGAGAAGAAAAATAAGGCAGATGATGGAAAGAGATGAAAATTTTGGAGCTTATGATAAAATACCTGCTACCACAATATTATAACTAAACAGAATGTCAAAATATATCAAACAAAACATCAATCGCTTGACAGCACCTTTAATAATAATTCATTCCAAAGAAGACGACCTTTCTTCTATAAAAGGAGCAAAGTTTATATACGAAAAAGTACCAAGTAAGATAAAAAAATTTGTAGAGCTCACCAACAGCTATCACATAATAACAATGGATAACGAAAGGGATATTGTATCAAAGGAGACTATATTATTTTTTAACAGCCTCTTAAAAGAGAAAAGTTAATGCCTCTATTTCAAAAGGATTAGGAGTGTTCCAAAATTTCTGTAAATTTGCCTTTCCTTGTAATATTGAGAACGAAGTCCGAAGTATCTCTCTTTTAATTTTTAACATGAAAAGATAAAGCATGAGATTCTTCACTTTGCTCAGATGTTCTATGTTAAATGTCAAGTACACAAATTTTCATCAAATGGTCTTCTGTTTTTTAATACACCATATGCCTGCCTTAATAGATTATGTGCTACAGCCACTAATGCTAACTTTTTAGCCTTACCTTTACTTACTAATCTTTCATATAATTCTTTGCAGTATTTGTTAAACCTTATTGCCGATAGTGCTGCCATGTATAATATCTTTCTTGCATATGGATTTCCCATCTTTTTTATTGAACCGCTTTTCTTTACGCTCGTTCCACTTTCATATGGGCTTGGATTTAAACCAGCATAGCTGGCTGCTTCTTTTACACTCTTGAATCTTTTAAATCCTCCAAACATTGCTATTACCACTCCTATAACCCTATCACTTACACCAGGTATGCTTTTTAAAAGCTTGTATTCCTCTTGAAAATTCTTTTTAGACAATTCTTTTATTTCTTTCTCAAGTTCTTTTATGTTTTTTTCTATTTTTCTGATTAGCTCATCATAATATTCCAAGTTCTCTTTCAATTTTTTGATTGGTATTGGTACATGACTTAAAGATTCTCTTTGATTTCTTAGCTTTGTAAGCTGATGCTGTAGGTCTTCTAATATCTTTAGTTTTACTTCTATTTCTTTTTCTACATCTGGTTTTGGTTTATAAAGCTCTCCATCGAAAAACGTTCTTCCATACTGTGCAATAAAGTATGAATCAGTCTTATCTGTTTTGACTCTTGTCATTTTAGCTTCCATAAACTTCTTTATTGAAAATGGATTTATCACTGCTACTTTATAGCCATTTTCATACAGATAATTAGCAAGCTTTAAATGATAAACTCCTGTATGCTCCATTATGATAAGCATATCTGACTGCTTAAACTTCTTAAGATAAGGCTTTATTTTCTTTTCAAACTCAACCGGGTCTGATTTAACTTCAAAGGTTTCTTTCTTGTTATCATACAAAACTGTAGCAGTGAATGAGTTTTTAGATACATCAACTCCAACGACGATTTTGTAGTTGTTCATAAGATTACCTCCTTTCATAAAATACTTGACATGAGAGAAACTTCCTGATAACCTATCATCGTAATCAATACAGGCTTAAAAGCCTAATGTTCTGATTCAGGTTTTAGGAAGTAGAGGAAGGACAGTCTACAAACATTCTGAGCGGTCTTAAAAGACCAATGACAAAGACTTGATCTGTCCTTCCTTTTTTCTCCCATGTCTGTAATTATTATAAAGCTTATTCTCTTAAAGTTTAAAAATTTTTGGTATATTTAATATACGATGACGATTTGGATTTTTGGAACAGACTCAGCATTAATTTTAGGATGTGAAACAGGTAAAGCCTATGCAAGTGAAATAAAGATGCTGAATCAGATATTAAACAAAGTAGATTTTATCAAAAGACTACCTTTTATAGCTGATAAAGGTTATGATTCAATAAACGTAATACAAAAAATCTTAGACATTGGACTTATTCCTGCTATAAAGATGAAGGAAACTTTTAGAGTAAAAATAAAACATCCATTGAGACAGTTATCAAAGAATATGGCTAAGAAGTTAGCTATTGCTTGGGCTATTCTTTGGAATTTCTACATGATTTTAATTTATGTATTTTTGTTTATCCTGTTAGTCTTAATTTTTAGAATAAGTTTTTTTGATTTTTGCAAGCAGTCTCACACCCCCTTGACAAACAAATAAAAGTGTATATAATAGTTATTCCACTTTTGAAAAACGAATAAGAAAAAGAAAAAACTCTTGACAATTAAAGGAAAGAGGGATATAATAGGTATTCTCAAAATTTAAAAGTGAGAATAAGTCAAAAAATCAGCTTGACAAAAGAAATCAAAAGTGATATAATTTTTGTCTGCTAAAAATCGACTGAGATAAAGGACCTTGGCAAATGAATAAGGAAGCTAAGAGATGAGCGAGGTCTCCAAAGATTTTTTTGGAGAGTTTGATCCTGGCTCAGCGCGAACGTTGGCGGCGTGCCTAACACATGCAAGTCGTGGGGCAGCAGGCTACTACCTTCGGGTAGTAGTGCTGGCGACCGGCAAACGGGTGAGTAACACGTAGCTTACCTACCCATAGGTTGGGGATAACATTCCGAAAGGGGTGCTAATACCCAATAATGAGGA
The DNA here is from genome assembly GCF_000173615.1 of Sulfurihydrogenibium yellowstonense SS-5. GTDB lineage: Bacteria > Aquificota > Aquificia > Aquificales > Hydrogenothermaceae > Sulfurihydrogenibium > Sulfurihydrogenibium yellowstonense. The sequence continues at coordinate 10,410 of NZ_ABZS01000010.1, forward strand.
GACTCCAAAGCCCTTATGGGCGCCTATGGATGGGGCTGCGTCCCATCAGCTAGTTGGTGAGGTAATGGCTCACCAAGGCTACGACGGGTAACCGGTCTGAGAGGATGACCGGTCACAGTGGGACTGAGACACGGCCCGCACCCCTACGGGGGGCAGCAGTGGGGAATATTGGGCAATGGCCGAAAGGCTGACCCAGCAACGCCGCGTGGTGGATGAAGCCCTTCGGGGTGTAAACACCTTTTCTGGGGGAAGATAATGACGGTACCCCAGGAATAAGGGACGGCTAACTACGTGCCAGCAGCCGCGGTAATACGTAGGTCCCGAACGTTGCGCGAATTTACTGGGCGTAAAGGGTCCGTAGGCGGTTTAGCAAGTGGTTGGTGAAATTTCACGGCTCAACCGTGAAACTGCCTTCCAAACTGCTAAACTTGAGGCAGGGAGAGGTCGGCGGAATTCCCGGTGTAGCGGTGAAATGCGTAGATATCGGGAGGAACACCAGTGGCGAAGGCGGCCGACTGGAACTGTCCTGACGCTGAGGGACGAAAGCTAGGGGAGCAAACCGGATTAGATACCCGGGTAGTCCTAGCCGTAAACGATGGATGCTAGATGTGGGCTACGAAAGTAGTCCGTGCCGTAAGCTAACGCGTTAAGCATCCCGCCTGGGGAGTACGGCCGCAAGGTTGAAACTCAAAGGAATTGACGGGGACCCGCACAACCGGTGGAGCGTCTGGTTTAATTCGATGCTAACCGAAAAACCTCACCAGGGTTTGACATGCGGTGTGTCGGGTATGAAAGTACCCTAGGCTATGATTATTCATAGCCGCGCCGCACAGGTGGTGCATGGTCGTCGTCAGCTCGTGTCGTGAGATGTTGGGTTAAGTCCCGCAACGAGCGCAACCCTTGTCCTGTGTTACCAGCGGGTAATGCCGGGTACTCACAGGAGACTGCCGGCGATAAGCCGGAGGAAGGAGGGGATGACGTCAGATCAGTATGCCCTTTATGCCCTGGGCTACACAGGCGCTACAGTGGCAGGGACAATGGGCTGCAACGCCGTAAGGCGGAGCTAATCCCCTAAACCCTGTCGTGGTGCAGATTGAGGGTTGCAACTCACCCTCATGAAGGCGGAATCGGTAGTAATGGCGAATCAGCAATGTCGCCGTGAATACGTTCCCGGGTCTTGTACACACCGCCCGTCACGCCATGGGAGTCGGGTTCATCGGAAGTCCCCGAGCTAACCTGCAAAGGAGGCAGGGGCCGATGATGGGCCTGATGACTGGGGCGAAGTCGTAACAAGGTAGCCCTAGGGGAACCTGGGGCTGGATCACCTCCTTTATAGGGATATCCTATACAAAAAACAGCTCATCTTCTTAGCTTCCTTCCTAATTTGCTAAGGGCCTTTAGCTCAGGCGGTTAGAGCGTACCCCTGATAAGGGTAAGGTCAGTGGTTCGAGTCCACTAAGGCCCATAGAAAATGGGGACGTAGCTCAGTTGGGAGAGCATCTGCTTTGCACGCAGAGGGTCAGGGGTTCAAGTCCCCTCGTCTCCATAGCGGTAAAGGAAAAGGAAAATAGGAAATAGTAAAAGTAAAAATTGGTAAAAGTAAAGAAAAAAGAAAAGAGTATAAGTTAAGTAAGTAGGCAAAAAGTAAAAGAGTAAGAAGTAATAATATAAGTAAGAGTAAAGTAGTAAAAAAGGTACCTTGGCAATTGAATAGGTTAGTAGGCTGTAGGTAGTAGATAAGGCCAAGCTGCTAAGGGTCCATGGTGGATGCCTAAGGCAGTCAGAAGGGATGAAGGGCGTGGCAAGCTGCGATAAGCCTCGGGGAGCCGCAAGCAGGCATTGATCCGAGGATTCCCGAATGGGGAAACCCGGCTGGTTAATAGCCAGTCATCCGCGTCAGCGGAGCCGAACTCGGCGAAGTAAAACCTTTTAGTAGCCGGAGGAAAAGAAACCGCAATGGGATTCCCTAAGTAGCGGCGAGCGAACGGGGAAGAGCCTAAACCAGTGTGGTGCCATGGTGGTAGCCTTAGCCACACTGGGGTAGTGGGATAGCCGGCGCAGACAGCTACCACTGTCTGGGGAAGTTACAAAACTGTCAGTTAGCAGAAGTAGCTGGAACGCTACGCCATAGAGGGTGAAAGCCCCGTATGCAAAAACTGACAGTCTTCCTAGCTGCTAATCCCGAGTACCACTGCCCCCGTGAAAGGTAGTGGGAATCAGCCCAGACCACTGGGTAAGGCTAAATATTCCTGACTGACCGATAGCGCAACAGTACCGCGAGGGAAAGGTGAAAAGAACCCCTGCAAGGGGAGTGAAAGAGAACCTGAAACCATGGATCTACAAGCCAGTGGAAGGACTATTAAAAAGTCCGACTGCGTGCCTCTTGGAAAATGAGCCAGGGAGTTGTGGTATGCGGCAAGCTTAAGCCGATAGGCGAAGGCGTAGGGAAACCAAGTCCGAATTAGGGCGCTATTAGTCGCATGCTGCAGACGCGAAGCGGAACGATCTATCCATGCCCAAGGTGAAGGACGGGTAACACCGTCTGGAGGCCTGAACCAGTCGGTGCTGCAACACAGTTGGATGAGGTGTGGATAGGGGTGAAAAGCCAATCGCGTTCCGTGATAGCTCGTTCTCCCCGAAATGCATCGACGTGCAGCGTCAAGCGTTTCCCCCGGGAGGTAGAGATACTGATTGGGCTAGGGCCCCGAAAGGGGTACCGAACCCAACCAAACTCCGAATGCCCGGGAGGATAGCTTGGCAGTGAGACTACGGGGGATCAGCTCCGTAGTCGAGAGGGAAACAACCCAGACCGCCAGCTAAGGTCCCAAAGTGCATGCTAAGTGGAGAAGGATGTAAAGCCTCGAAGACAGCGAGGAGGTTGGCTTAGAGGCAGCCATCCTTTAAAGAGTGCGTAACAGCTCACTCGTCGAGAGGCTTTGCGCCGAAAATTTAACGGGGCTAAGCATGCCACCGAAGCTGCGGGCTTGCTTTAACAGCAAGCGGTAGGGGAGCGTTCCCTGCGGGCTGAAGTCTCACCGTAAGGAGGGATGGACTGCAGGGAAGTGAGAATCCTGGTATGAGTAGCAGCCAAAGACAGGTGAGAAACCTGTCCGCCGGAACTCCAAGGGTTCCAATCCAATGTAAATCAGGATTGGGTTAGTCGGTACCCTAAGGTGAGGGCGAAAGCAGTAGCCGATGGGAAGCAGGTTAATATTCCTGCACCAGCTGTCTGGAGACCAAGGCACGACGCAGGAGGATAGCACCAGGGGAGATTTGGATCGCTCCCTTTAAGCGTCCGAGGGCGAGGAATAGGCAAATCCGTTCCTCATACAAGCCCAAGGCGTGATGAGGAGGCTAAGCCTCGTGCTTAGCCAACTGGTGTGACTTCAGACTGCCAAGAAATAGTGTCGTGGTCGTCGAAGGATGGCTGACCGTACCGGAAACCGACACAGGTGGAGTGGGTTAGCAGCCTAAGGCGCTTCGGGGTAACTCTCCTCAAGGAACTCGGCAAACTGACCCCGTACCTTCGGAATAAGGGGTGCCCACCGCAAGGTGGGTCGCAGAAACCAGGTCCAGGCGACTGTTTACCAAAAACACAGCACTGCGCAAACTCGAAAGAGGACGTATGCAGTGTGAAACCTGCCCAGTGCCCGTAGGTTAAGGGGAGGGGTGATAAGCCCCAAACCGAAGCCCGGGTAAACGGCGGCCGTAACTATAACGGTCCTAAGGTAGCGAAATTCCTTGTCGGGTAAGTTCCGACCTGCATGAATGGTCCAACGATCTGGACGCTGTCTCGAGGAGAGTCCCGGTGAAATTGTAGTGCCGGTCAAGATTCCGGCTACCTGCGGCAGGACGGAAAGACCCTGTGAAGCTTTACTGTACCCTGGCACTGTTTGCCTGCGCATCCTGCGCAGGATAGGTGGGAGCCTAAGAAGTGCCCCTTTCGGGGGGCATGGAGGCGCCGGTGAGATACCACCCTGGATGTGTGGGTAAACTAACCTAGCCGTGTTACCCACGGCAGGGACAATGTCAGGCGGGCAGTTTGACTGGGGCGGTCGCCTCCTAAAGGGTAACGGAGGCGCCCAAAGGTACCCTCAGGTGGGTCGGAAATCCACCGTTAGAGTGCAAAGGCATAAGGGTGCCTGACTGCGAGACTGACAAGTCGAGCAGACGCGAAAGCGGGGCTTAGTGACCCGCATGTTCCGAGTGGAAGGGCATGCGATCAGCGGATAAAAGCTACTCCGGGGATAACAGGCTAATCCCGCCCAAGAGCCCACATCGACGGCGGGGTTTGGCACCTCGATGTCGGCTCGTCGCATCCTGGGGCTGAAGTAGGTCCCAAGGGTTGGGCTGTTCGCCCATTAAAGCGGCACGCGAGCTGGGTTCAGAACGTCGTGAGACAGTTCGGTCCCTATCCGCCGCAGGCGCAGGATACTTGAGAGGAGCCATCCTTAGTACGAGAGGACCGGGATGGGGCAGGCTCTGGTGTACCAGTTGTTCCCCAAGAGCAGCGCTGGGTAGCCATCCTGCTACGGGATAAGCGCTGAAAGCATCTAAGCGTGAAGCCCACCTCAAGATAAGGTATCCCTGAAGGGCCGTGGGAGACTACCACGTTGATAGGCTGCAGGTGGAAGCTCGGTAACGGGTGGAGCCAAGCAGTACTAATCGCCCGTTTGGCTTGGCCTTTTACTACTTACAGTCCTACTAACCTACTGGGTTGCCAAATCCCTGGTGTCCATAGCGGTGGGGAAACACCCGGCTTCCATTCCGAACCCGGCAGTTAAGCCCACCAGCGCCCATGATACTGGCCGGGAGACCGGTCGGGAAAGTAGTCGACGCCGGGT
>NZ_ABZS01000009.1 GCF_000173615.1 Sulfurihydrogenibium yellowstonense SS-5
TGCCAGAAATTCACACAGACTATATTTTTGCTCTGATTGGCGAAGAAGCCGGCATCTTCGGCACTTTTTTTGTATTAGCTTTATATATCATTATTCTAATAAGAGGAATACAAATCTCTTTAAGCAAAGATGATATTTTTGTCCAAACACTTGGACTTGGTATAACGTATATTATCACTTTAAACGCGTTGTTTCATATATTTGTAACCTTAAACCTTTTTCCATCAACAGGTTTTACGCTACCATTTATAAGTTATGGTGGTTCTTCATTGATCATGAACTTCTTGTATATAGGAATTCTACTAAGAATTTCAAAAGAGCCTAACAAAATAAACTTCATTCAAAGGACTTAAGATGAAAAAAGTTTTTATCTCCGGCGGTGGAACAGGTGGTCACTTTTACCCGGCTTTATCCGTTGCAGAAAACCTGAAAGAAAAAGGATTTAACATTACATACATCGGAACTACAAATGGAATAGAAAGCAAAAAAGATTTTCCGGCTGATGAAAAAATTTTATATCCAATGAGAGCAGTAAGAGGAAAATCTATCATTGGTAAAATTCAAGGAGTTTTTAGCCTGCTATCAACAACCTTTAAAGTCTACAAACAGATAAAAAAAGAAAAGCCGGATTTTTCAATCTGCTTTGGTGGTTATACGTCAATACCCCTTGGACTTGCATCTTTTTTAGCAAGAGTGCCCTTGTACATACATGAGCAAAATTCCATTCCTTCTTATTCAAATAAAATTCTATCTTACTTTGCTAAAAAAGTTTTTATAACCTTTGAACTTACATCTAAGTATTTTAACAGAAAGAAAACAATTTTAACAGGTATGCCTCTAAGAAAAAACATCATAGAAAGAGCTAAAAATTATGTATATAAGCCAAACCAAACGAAAACAGTTTTGGTTGTAGGTGGCAGTCAAGGAGCAAAAAAACTTTCTGACAGCACAATATCCTTAGCTTCAGAAATGAAAGATATTAAATTCATCCTTATAAAAGGAAAATGGCAGGTAGAAGTACCAAATTTAGAAAATCTTACAGTTTATGAGTACGTTGACAACATGGAAGACCTTTACACATCTGCAGATGTTGTAATTTCTCGTAGTGGTTCAAGTAGTGTTAACGAGATTTTATGCTTTGGCAAATACGCTATCTTTATTCCATTTCCTTATGCAGCATCAAACCATCAGTATTACAACGTAAAATGGCTAAAAGATCTAGGCTTGTGTGAATTGATTGAAGAAAAAGATTTAAGTAAAGAAGTTTTAAAGAGAGCATTAGAAGATACTTTTAACAAAGACCTAGAAAGTTTAAGCAAAAAAATCAAAGAATATGCGATATTTGACAGTGATGAAAAAATCGTAGAAAATATATTAAATGATTTTAAAAACGATTGAACATCAAGAAAATATAGACCTTAGGAATTTTTGCACTATAAAAGTTGGCGAAAAAGGAAAGATTGTATATTTTCCAAAAGATTACAAAGAAATCTCTATTTTAATTAAAGAGTATGATAACATCTATCCACTTGGAATTGGAAGCAATCTAATTTTTTCCGATGGAGTTGTGAATAAAGTTTTTGTCCATTCTAAGAATCTAAAAAAGTATGAGATAGAAAATCAAAACGATATTTTTTACATCACGGCAGAAGCCGGCGTAAGCTTTAAAACCATAGTTTCAGTAGTAAAAAAGTACAACCTTGAAGGATTTGAAAACCTATCCGGCATTCCTGCAACCGTTGGCGGGGCAACTGCAATGAACGCAGGAGCTTACGGAAGCGAAATCTTTGATTTAATAGAAGAGGTTTGGTGGATAGACAGAGAAGGACGGCTAAATCACTCAAAGAAGGACGAGATTAAATACTCTTACAGATACTCTCAATTTCAAAACGAAGGTTTTGTTTATAAAGTGAAGCTAAAACTTAGAAAAAGTGATAAAAACATATCAGAGATTATAAAAAACCATCTGCTTGATAGAAACAGTAAGCAACCCCTTGATCTACCAACAGCCGGATCAACTTACAAAAATCCAGCGGGAACATATGCCGGCAAGCTGATTGAAGCAGTTGGCTTAAAAGGTTATAGAATAAACGATATAGGATTTTCTGAAAAACATGCAAACTTTCTTGTAAATTATGGAAATGCTGAGTTTAAAGACCTAATAAAACTCTTAGAACTTGCCGAAAGAAAAATATCAGATGAATTTAGGATAAATCTTGAAAGAGAGGTTAAAATCATTGATTAAAATCGCACTTTTATACGGTGGATATTCAAGAGAAAGGGAGATTTCTATCAAAAGTGGAAAAGCGGTAGAAAAAGCTTTAAACCAGCTCGGATATACTTACAAAGTATTTGACATAATAGAAAGAGATAAATTTATAAAAGAGATTTTAGAGTATAAGCCAGATTTAGCATTTATAGTTTTGCACGGAAAAGGCGGAGAAGATGGCACAATTCAAGCTATTTTAGAATTTCTTGGCATTCCTTACACAGGGTCAGATATGAAAACAAGCGTCATAGCAATGGATAAAGTGCTAACAAAGATGTATTTGAAAAACTTTGGTATTCCAACGCCAGATTGGATATTTTTCACAGAAGAAAAAGAGGCTTTAAATTATAGACCAGATTTTCCAGTAGTCGTAAAAGCTCCAACGGAAGGATCTTCCATTGGTGTTTATATAGTAAACAATCAGCAAGAGTATGAAAATGCTGTTAAAGAAGTATTTGACCTTGATGATAAAGTATTGGTAGAAAAGTTTATCAAAGGAAGGGAGCTAACAGTTAGCATACTTGATGATGAAGTTTTTGATATTGTTGAGGTTGTTGTATCAGAAGGCTTTTATGATTTTAATAACAAATACATTACAGGAAAAACTCAGTACATATGTCCAGCTCAATTAGATGAAGATGTGTATAAAAACATTCAAGATTTAGGACATAAGGTTTATAAACTTTTAAATTGCAAAGGACCTGCAAGAGTTGATATCATTTTAGAAAATGATAACAATCCACATGTGCTAGAAGTAAATACAATTCCCGGAATGACAGAGTTTAGTCTACTTCCCAAGGCTGCATTGGCAAGAGGAATCACATTCATCCAGCTTGTAGAAAAAATAATAAAAAACAGTTTAAAAAGATGAAAAAACTTGGGCTTTTTTCAGTATGGCTTATTTTGTGCGCTTTACTTGGCTACTATGCTCCAACTCTGCCAATTGTAAAAGATATAGTAGCAATCAAGAGAGTAAACGTTGTTGGAACTGATAAATTATCAGAAAACGATTTAAAAAACATTTTTAAAACAGAAAATTGGATATTTATCTCAGAAGATAGATTAAAAGAAAAATTAAAAAAATATCAATTTATTAAAGACATAAAAATCTTAAAGCCAAATCTTGGCGAAATTACGATGGTAGTAGAAGAGAAGAGACCATTTGCTAATATAATTCAAGGCAGTAAAGTTTTTACCGTTGATGAAGAAGGAAATATATACGAAACAGATATCTCAAATTTGTTAAACCTTGTGAATATATACTATAACGATAGTAAATTTCAAAAAAGCGATGTATTAAAAATCAAGAAGATTATGGAAAATTTTAAAGATTATCAGCTTTCTAAATTTATAGTACAAAAATCACAAATAGCAGCTGAAACGGGCGATGGAAAAATATTGGTGTTTTCAAAAGATGAACTTGATGATAGCCTAAATAAAGCTAAAATATTTTTAGCAAATAAAAACATAAAGGATTATACTTATCTAAATTTTAGTTTTGACGAAATGGTAATAGTAAAAAAATTAAACGAGGAAACGAAATGAGTAAAAGTAAAACTTTTGTAGCGCTTGATGTAGGAAGTTATAAAACTGTTGCAGTAATTGGTGATTTAGATGAAACTGGAAAACTACATATAATAGGTTTTGGAGAGACACTGTCTAAAGGTATTGAAAAAGGAGCAGTAGTAAACCCCTCGGAAGCTATAAAATCAATAAAAGAAGCTGTTGCAACAGCTGAATCAAACTCTGGATTTAGAATAAGCTCAGTTGTCTTAAATATCGGGGGAGTTCACATTGAATCAAAAAATGAAAAAGATTTTATAAGCTTTTCTTCATCCAACAAAGAAATAGACCAAAATGATATAAACGCACTTATAGAAAAAATATCTGAAAAATTTAAAAATGACAATATTCAAATTTTGCATATTATCCCAAAAATGTTTGTCTTAGATGATGATGAGATAGTATATGAACCTGTTGGTCTAATTGGCAGTAAAATATCCGGAGAATACAATGTTATAACAGGCAAGGTTAATTCTATTAGCAATATTAAAAAAGTAGTTGAGCAAAGTGGTCTTGGAGTTATGGATATAGTTGTCAATCCAATAGCATCTACAACTTCGGTACTTTATGAAGAAGAAAAGGACCTCGGCGTTGCAATAATTGATATTGGCGGTGGCTTAAGCGACATAGCGGTATATAAAAATGGTCATCTTGAAGCAGTAAAATCTATTCCTCTTGGCGGAAATCTCATAACGAAAGATATATCTTTTAGATTTAAAATATCCAAAGATATTGCTGAAAACATAAAAAAACAGTATGGAGTTGCATCAATAGAATTTGTAGAATTTAATGAAGTTGTTGAAGTTAAAAGTAGAGAAGATGAAGAAACAATCAAATTAGAAAAGTATGAAATTGTAGAAACAATAGAATGGAGATTAACTGAAATGTTTGAAATTTTACGAAAAGAGCTTGAAAAAACCGGACTTTATGATAGGTTAAATGCAGGCATTGTTTTAACCGGGGGAGTAGCAAACACTCCTTATATCCAACATCTTGCAGAAAAAATTTTTGAAAAAGATGTAAGAATTGGAAAGCCAAAAGAATTTAAGGCATTTAACGAAAAATTCTACAGTCCAGAGTACGCAACAGTGATAGGATGCCTACAGTTTACGGCTTCTGCCTTAAAAGATAAACATGTAGGGTCTAACAGTAGTGAAATGTTTAATTTCAATATATCTGATACTTTCACAAAGTTTTTTGATAAAATAAAGAATCTTTTCTAAGTGCTTGGAGGAAGCTTAAGATGGAGATAAATTATGATGCAAAAAATCCGACTAAAATTAAAGTTTTTGGCGTAGGTGGTGGGGGAAGCAATGCAGTAGCAAGGATGTATCAAGAAGGACTCCAAGATGTTGAATTATATATAGTTAACACAGATTTGCAACATTTAAACTACCTTCCTGTTCCAAATAAAATTCACATTGGAGAGAGCATTAGCAAAGGGTTAGGTGCCGGTTCAAAGCCAGAAATTGGTAGAGAAGCCGCATTGGAGAATTTAGATAAAATCAAAGAAGCTATGGAAGGAGCTGATATGGTGTTTATAGCAGCCGGACTTGGTGGTGGAACAGGTACAGGTGCAAGTCCGGTTATAGCTCAGGCAGCTAAGGAAATGGGTATTTTAACTGTAGCTGTAGTTACAAAACCTTTTAGCTTTGAAGGTAAAGTTAGACAAAGAATCGCAGAGGAAGGATTAGAGCAGCTAAAAGAAAGAGTTGATACTTATCTTGTTATCCATAACGATAGATTATTACAAGTAGCCGGTAAAAATGTATCGTTTGCTAATGCTTTTAAGCTTGTTGACAATATACTTTATAGGTCTGTAAAGGGAATTACTGATTTAATTTTAGTCCCGGGATTGATTAACCCTGACTTTGCTGACGTTAAAACAGTAATGGAAAATGCGGGCAAAGCTTTAATTGGTGTTGGCTCCGGAAAAGGTGAAAATAAAATAGAAGAAGCTGTAATGACTGCAACAAGCTCCCCGTTATTAGAAGGAACATCCATCCAAGGAGCAAAAAGATTGCTCATAAATGTAGAAGTTAGTCCGGATTTATCATTTATGGAAGTTAATGAGGCTGTTTCACAAATTAGAGAGCTTGCCCATGAAGAAGCACACATTATATTTGGTGCATCAATCATAAATGATGTAGAAGATGAAATCAAAATTACTGTAATAGCGACAGATTTTGAAGATGAGAGAAAATCGGAATCTAAGCCTTCTTTAAAAACAAGACCATCCGGAATAATAGAGAAAAAAGAGCCGCCTATAAAGAGAGAAATAGCTTCATATACTGAAGAGATAAAACCAAAAGAAGAATTTACATCCGAATCTTTATCTTATGATGAGTTAGAAATTCCACCTTGGGTAAGAAAGGGTAAAAGGGATTGAATATAGGGTTTGCTAATTTAGTAACACTATCAAGATTGGTTATAATTCCATTTTTGATTTACTCTATATTGAAAGACAATTATTTTTTATCTGGTCTTTTAGTAATTGTCGCCATTTTAACTGATTATTTAGATGGAATTATTGCAAGAGCTTCAAACGATGTAACAAAGCATGGTGAGCTTTTAGACCCGGCAGTTGATAAAATCTTTACAGTATCGGTTTTAGTAGCATTGGTAGAGAAGCATATTGTAAATTCTTTTGAAGTTTTTTTAATTATAGCGAGAGAAATGCTTGTAACATGGGTTAGGAGTGTTTTGGTAAACAAAGGAATTGTAGTTCCTGCTTATTTCTTAGGAAAGTTAAAAACATCCATCCAGCTTTTAGCAATATTTTTACTTTCTATAAATTTTGTAGAATTAGGGAAAATTACCCTATGGATATCTATATTCCTTGCCTACGTTTCAGGGTTTGAGTATTTCATGATATTTTATAAGGAAAAAGCATGGAAATAAATTTTATCGTATACTTAATCATCACGTACTTACTTGGCTCAATCCCTTTTGGCTTAATTATAAGCAAGCTTTTTGGAAAAGATATTAGAAAAGAAGGCAGCGGAAATATTGGTGCTACAAACGTTACAAGAGTCTTGGGTAAAAAGGCAGGACTTTTAGTATTAATTTTGGATATGTTGAAGGGTTTTCTGCCTATCTATATCGCAAAGTACATTTTTGATACAAAACTTGTTTCATTACTTGCTATAGCGTCTGTTATCGGACATTGTTTTTCAATTTTCTTAAAGTTTAAAGGTGGGAAAGGTGTTGCAACGGCTATCGGTGTATTACTTGCTTTATCCTTCAAAGCTGCGTTAATTGTTATCATGTTTTGGCTTGGCGTATTTCTTGTTTCCGGTTATGTATCTCTTGCATCTATGTTATCAGCAAGTATTTCTTGGGTTATTATTAATTTTATAGAAAATAATATTTATTATACTTACGCAGCGTTCATCATTGGATTGATTATTATCCTTAAACATAAAGATAATTTAGATAGATTGTTAAAAGGCACTGAATATAGATTTTTACATAAATAGAGGATTATAAGTCAGGTAAGAGATTTAATAAAAGTATATGAGATTCTTCCCATGGATGCAGAATGACGATGACGACTAGATCGCTCTTTTTCTAGTGGTTACCATTTAACCTTTCCCTGTCATCCTGAGGACGTAAGTCCGAAGGATCTCCTCTTTTGATTTTTTAATTTGAAAAGAAAAATATGAGATTCTTCACTTCGCTCAGAATGACATCTTTGGGTCAAGATTATTCGCCGGCTGCAGAAAGACAATGTTGATTTTTGGAACAGTCTTCATGTTTTAATGCTTTTTATTAAAAATAAAAATGAGACTCTTCCCGTGGCTGCAAATGACGATGTAGATTTTTGCAAGCAGTCTTATACAAAGGGGAACTCTCCAAAAGATGTTCATTTTTCAAAAGTAAGAAGCAAATAGATAAGAAAGCAGGAAGGATTCTTTGCTTTAACTTTATAAAGATAATCATAAAAATAATTACTTTTTAGGCTTGATTGAATTTTAAAGCAGTTTCATATTCAAATGCTTTCTATCTTACATAAAAACTACTGGAAAATATTTTTATATTGTTTTATAATAAAACATTGTTTTATTTTATTAGGAGGAGCTAAAATGCTAAGCTATGACGTTTTAATAGTTGGAGCTGGTGGAGCTGGATTAATGGCTGCACTTGAAGCAAGCAAAGCAAAAGATGTTAAAGTAGGAGTTATTACAAAAGTTTATCCAACAAGGTCTCACACAGGTGCAGCCCAAGGCGGAATTAATGCTGCCCTTGCAAACGTCGACCCATCAGATAGTCCAGAAGTTCATACTTTTGACACTGTAAAAGGTAGTGATTATCTTGGAGACCAAGACGCTATAGAATTTATGTGTTATGAAGCTCCAAAAAGAATATACGAATTAGAACACTTAGGAGTTCCATTTTCAAGATTGCCAGATGGAAGAATAGCACAAAGACCTTTCGGCGGTGCTGGATTTCCAAGAACATGCTACGCAGCAGATAAAACAGGTCACGTAATTTTACATACATTGTACGAACAATGCTTAAAAAACGATGTCGAATTTTTAAACGAATGGTTTGTAACAGAATTGATCATAGATAACAACGAAGCCAAAGGTGTTATAGCTATAGATATAAGAAGTGGTGAAGTACATGCAATAAAAGCAAAAGCTATTATATTTGCAACAGGTGGTTATGCAAGGGTTTATTGGGTAAGAAACACGAATGCTATTGGTTCAACCGGTGATGGAATGGCTATTTGCTACAGAGCAGGCATTCCGCTTAAAGATATGGAGTTTGTTCAATTCCACCCAACAGGACTAAGGTCTACCGGTATACTTGTTACAGAGGGTGCAAGAGGTGAAGGTGGATATTTAATCAACAACAAAGGTGAAAGATTTATGGCAAGATATGCTCCACAAAAGATGGAGCTTGCTCCAAGGGACCTTGTGGCAAGGTCTATAGAGACAGAAATCCTTGAGGGTAGAGGTTGGGGTGAAGGAATGATGGCATACGTTCACCTTGACCTTAGACATCTTGGAGCTGAAAAAATCAAATCAAGACTTCCTCAGATTAGACAGTTATGTATAGACTTTGAGGGTGTTGACCCAATAGAAGAGCCAATCCCGGTTAGACCAACAGCTCACTACTCTATGGGTGGCATTGATGTAAGAGACTATAAAACAAGTATGACGGGCGTCAATGGTGTGTTTGCGGTTGGCGAATGTGCATGTGTTTCTGTTCATGGAGCAAATAGACTCGGCGGAAACTCTTTACTTGACTTAGTAGTATTTGGAAAACCGGCTGGAGCTGCTGCAGTTGAGTATGCAAGAAGCAAATCAGCAGATAACTTTAACTTAAAAGCAGAAGAAGAAAGAGCAAGAAGAGAAATTGAACAACTTCTTAAAAAAGAAAGCAAAGAAAACATAAATAACATCAGAATTGAGCTTGCTCAAACAATGTGGGATAAAGTTGGAATTTTTAGAGAAGAAAAACCAATGCTTGAAGCTATAGAAAAAATTAAAGAGTTAAAAGAAAGATACAAACTCCTTGCTCCGGGTGATAGCGGAAGAATTTTCAATACAGCACTTATAAATTACATAGAGCTTGGATATCTCTTAGACCTTGCTGAGGCTATTGCAACAACAGCAGTGTTAAGAAAAGAAAGCAGAGGTGCTCACGCAAGAAGAGACTATCCAAACAGGGATGATGAGAATTTCTTAAAACACAGCTTAGCTTACTACACACCTGATGGTCCAAAAGTAGAATACTGTGAAGTAAGAATCACAAAATATCAACCACAAGAAAGAACCTATTAATATAAATCAAAATGGTGGGCTTCACGGCTCGCCTTTTTTGTATAATTGGTTATCAAACATTTTTTTAAGCTCAAAAATCAAAATTGCTATTCTGCAGCCGGCGAAGAATCTCATTTTTTCTTTTCAAATCAAAAATCAAAAGAGGAGATCCTTCACTACGTTCAGGATGGCATGGAAAGATAAGTTTGTAAGAATTTTGCAAGCATTTTCATTTTCTGCTTGACATGTAGAAAATTTTTTTGTATATTATAATTAACTTTTTATTAATTTTTTTACTGAACCTTGGCAATTGAATAGGTTAGCCCGCACAAGCTTGTTTTACGTGATGACGTGAGACGTGAGATGTGAGACGTTGGAGATTGGTTTATCAATATTTTAATGATTTTTATTTGATTGTTTAATTGCTTGGTGAGATGATTTAATAGTCAGTAAAGCTAAGGTATTGGTAATGTAATTTTATTTTTTAATGTTTGATTTAAGCTTGTGTAGTGATGGTTTGAAAGGGATTTTTTTGAAAAGTGAATGTAAGTACTTGTTAAATTAAATTTTTTGATTTTAGATTTTTTAGCTTTTAAATTTTTGAAAATTTGAAGTTTTTTATTTTAAAATTTTTTGAGATCGGCAAGTTAAAAAGTGATATTTGCAGCGGGCTTCTGAGTTTGGGGTTTTTGGCAGTTGGCTTGTGATAGGAAGTTAAAGGATAAAATATAATAATATATTTTCTGTATATCGAGGTTTGCTGCAAAAAACTTCAACTTGCAGGTTTTTTAAAAATTTGGTATAATGGTTATTAGAATATTGATAGAGTAAGATATAAGCGATTTTATTTTTGATTAAAAATTTAGCGGGTTCCATCTGAACCGTGTGGGTTAGAAAGGCAACAGAAGGAGACTCACAGAAAACTGGTGCAAGTTCCATCTGAACCGTGTGGGTTAGAAAGTTTTTAGATAATAGTCCTTCAAAATCTTTTGATATTGTTCCATCTGAACCGTGTGGGTTAGAAAGTTTATCTTGTCTCGGTGTTGGATTGGATTTGATCCAAGTTCCATCTGAACCGTGTGGGTTAGAAAGATTTAACAACATCTTTGACTTTTCAAGATAGCTCTAAGTTCCATCTGAACCGTGTGGGTTAGAAAGTTTTGAGTAAAGAATATAAAGTTATACCTATAACAGGGTTCCATCTGAACCGTGTGGGTTAGAAAGAGATTGGAATTTTTAAAACAGTTCCGGGTGGTGGATAGTTCCATCTGAACCGTGTGGGTTAGAAAGACATTATTTAAAGCAAGCAGTATTAATTTGTCTTCTTGTTCCATCTGAACCGTGTGGGTTAGAAAGCCTGTCGCCTTGTTTGACTACGTAGTTAATGCATTGCGTTCCATCTGAACCGTGTGGGTTAGAAAGTGTTATATATTTTAGTCTTCTGTGTTGAAACTGAAAAGTTCCATCTGAACCGTGTGGGTTAGAAAGATTAGTTCTACATTGTTAACTATAAAACGAGGTTCAGTTCCATCTGAACCGTGTGGGTTAGAAAGCGAAATTAGACAGGGCGGTTTATGTAGATATAAAATGTTCCATCTGAACCGTGTGGGTTAGAAAGTTTCAGTCTCTCAAGATACCTTTCTATCAGTATCTTAGTTACATCTGAACCGTGTGGGTTAGAAAGAGGTCAATACCAAGTGTAGCAAAAATATAACCCTTCGTTACATCTGAACCGTGTGGGTTAGAAAGTAAGATTAATGATGAAGCTGTTTTTTTTGACAACCTTGTTACATCTGAACCGTGTGGGTTAGAAAGTGAGAAAAGAAAAAAAATAGATATATATATGTTACATCTGAACCGTGTGGGTTAGAAAGTTGTTTGAAGACAGACTGATTGAGACAACAGATAAGGAAGTTACATCTGAACCGTGTGGGTTAGAAAGTAAAATAATTTTGAATGGGCTGTAACTAGGCTCAATGTTACATCTGAACCGTGTGGGTTAGAAAGCCTATTCCTCAAGACCAAATTAATCAGCTTGTTTCAGTTACATCTGAACCGTGTGGGTTAGAAAGTCTTTCTCGATGGCGTTATTGAGCAACTGTTGTTGAGTTCCATCTGAACCGTGTGGGTTAGAAAGGGTTCTGAAGATATAGAAAGGTATATAAAATTAGAAGGTTCCATCTGAACCGTGTGGGTTAGAAAGTTCTTTGCGGGAATAAAATCCGACAAATTAAGGGGAGTTCCATCTGAACCGTGTGGGTTAGAAAGTTTTTTGTAGGGCACCAGGACTCTGTCCACAGTGTGCGTTCCATCTGAACCGTGTGGGTTAGAAAGTGAGAAGACTTTAGCAGAGGCAAAGAGAAAGAAAAGTTCCATCTGAACCGTGTGGGTTAGAAAGCTTAGTGTGTAGTTAATCTTAATAAAATTATATTCTGTTCCATCTGAACCGTGTGGGTTAGAAAGATAGCTTATAAGGATTGTCAACATCTACATCTAAGCCTTCCATCTGAACCGTGTGGGTTATGTAAGAGGTGAAATGTGAGACGTGAGATGTGAGACGGATTTAAATTCTTTTTACGTTTCACGTTCCACGTTTTACTTCTCACGTTTAAGTTACATCTGAACCGTGTGGGTTAGAAAGAGATATTTTCCTCTACTATATTTAACTCCCCATAATTGTTACATCTGAACCGTGTGGGTTAGAAAGATGGTCTTGCCTGTGCCTGTTTCCCAATTCAGGTAAGTTACATCTGAACCGTGTGGGTTAGAAAGGTTGTTTATCAACTCAAAATTCAAAATCTATCAAAAAGTTACATCTGAACCGTGTGGGTTAGAAAGTGCAGTAGATTTATCCAACCATCTTGAAGTCCCAATTAGTTACATCTGAACCGTGTGGGTTAGAAAGGACAATCACAGTTCTTGTTGTAGTTGGGTCTGATGCGTTACATCTGAACCGTGTGGGTTAGAAAGTCTTACTTGCTTCATTTGCCATATAACTTGCACTTGGTTACATCTGAACCGTGTGGGTTAGAAAGCACCATCTATACTACCTATAATACCAAAAACGGAGCGTTACATCTGAACCGTGTGGGTTAGAAAGACCTGTGTCTGACTCTAATCTGATGGAATCATCATTGAGTTACATCTGAACCGTGTGGGTTAGAAAGGACCTTGCAATCTCAATAAAATCAGATGCACCTGTAAGTTACATCTGAACCGTGTGGGTTAGAAAGTAAGATTGAACCGTATTTATAAAAGCTAAATAAGATTGTTACATCTGAACCGTGTGGGTTAGAAAGTCGAAATAAGGATGTTCAAATTGAAGGTGAAGACTCTGGTTCCATCTGAACCGTGTGGGTTAGAAAGTTCATTTATATATTCTTTAATTTCAAAAAAAATAAAGTTACATCTGAACTGTGTGGGTTAGAAAGTTTTAAAAACACAATTATTAAAACAATCCTGATAAGGTTACATCTGAACCGTGTGGGTTAGAAAGACGGACACAGACTTGCTTTATACTCTACTGAAATTATGTTACATCTGAACCGTGTGGGTTATGTAAGAGGTGAAATGTGAGACGTGAGATGTGAGACGGATTTAAATTCTTTTTACGTTTCACGTTCCACGTTTTACTTCTCACGTTTAAGTTACATCTGAACCGTGTGGGTTAGAAAGTTAACTGGGTCAGATTTAACTTCAAAAGTTTCTTTGTTCCATCTGAACCGTGTGGTGGGTTATGTGAAGTGAAATACAAGATGTAAGAAGTAAGATGTTTCATAGAAACGGTGATAGCTTAAATAACGTTTCACGTATCACGTCTCATGTTTAACTTCTTATTTGAACCATTAAACATATAAACCAAAAGCAAAATAAAAAACGAAAATCCAAAAAGAATTGCTGAATAAATATGTGCAGATGTATAATCTAACTTTTCTACTGCATCATAAATTGCAATTGATACAACCTTTGTCTCTCCGTCTATACTACCACCAACCATTAGAACAACCCCAAACTCACCAACAGTATGTGCAAAGGATAATGTTATGCCGCTTAAAATTGACGGCTTTATGTTAGGAAGAATAACTCTAAAAAGCGTTTTTAGTTTAGATTTCCCGAGGGTATAAGATGCTTCTATCAAACTTTTATCAATACTTTTAAATCCAGAAACCAATGGATGAACCATAAAAGGAAAGCTAAATATTACTGAAGCTATCAAAATTCCCTCAAAATGAAAAGCAAGCTGATGTCCAAAATATTTTTCCCAAAAACTTCCAAGAAATCCATTTCTGCTTAGTATTAATAGTAAATAAAACCCTAAAACTGATGGAGGTAGCACAAGAGGCAGTGCAATAACTGCCTCAAAGAAAGATTTAAACTTAGATTTTGAATATGCTATAAAGTATGCTACCGGAATGCCAATTATAAATAAAATAATGGTCGTTAAAGATGCAAGCTTAAACGTTAGATAAAATGGCTCAAAATCTATCTGCTTAATAATCTCCAAAAAATCCAAATTTAAACTACCTCAAAAAATATACTTGCAGGTTTTATATGACAAAAAACCTTATCTCCTATTTTTAAATCATATCTATCCACTTGTCTAGTCAAAACCAAACTTTCCAATTTTATTCCATCTTTTTCTAATAAAATATTTGATAAAAGCTTTCCTTTTTCAACCTTTATGATTTCACAATCAAACATGTTTAACAAGTTTTTATCCTTAATTTTAAATATCAAAAGTTCTGTTGGATTAAACATCAGGTTAACAGACTTCATTTCTTTAAGATAGCCTGCCGTTTCCGGAGCTTCTAAAACTATCGCAAACAAATTCCCAAGCTTAGTATTTACCTCAACAACAGAGAAATTATCTTTATAATCTATTTTTATAATCTTTCCAAAAACTCTATTCAATCTTTTTCTCCCGGTAAAACAAAACCGTACTTTATCATTATCTTCCTTGCTTCCGGCGTGCTCATAAAATCAAAGAATCTTTTTGCTGTTTCTAATTTTTCTTTGTCTGATGAAGCATTTTTCAAGATTCCCACTCCTTGCAATATTTGTTTATGACAGGTATCCGGTAGCAGATAATAGACTCCTTCTCTCATCAATTTATCACTTTTAGCAATAGATAACGCTATAAATCCAACATCGGCAGCGCCTGTCTCAACATACTGGGCTGTTTGACTAATATTCTCCCCTAAAACAAGCTTGTCTTTAACTTTATCATAGAGTTTGTAATGCTCTAAACACTCTTTTGCCGCAACTCCATAAGGAGCGTGCTCCCAATTTGCAATAGCTATTTTCTTTACTTTTGGGTCTAAGACAGCGTTAATTCCTTTTGAAACATCGATACCGCTATTTTTTAATGTCCATAAAACTATTCTTCCAACAGCATAAGGTTTAACCTCTGAAATTATATAACCTTGCTGTTTTAGCTTTTCAACATATCCCATATCAGCAGAAAAGATAATATCGTAAGGAGCACCATTTATTATTTGTGTGTATCCTTTACCGGATGAGCCGTAGATGATTTTAAGTTTGTCTTTTGGAAACTTATTTTCATAAACTTTCTCAATTTCTGCAAATGCATAGGTCAAATCCGCAGCAGCGTAAACTGTGATCTCAGCTGCTTTTGATGTGATTGTGAAAATAATCAAAGTAATAAATGAAAGAAAAGCCTTTTTCATATTAAATCCTCCTTTAATTTTATTACGGAAAACATCTTATCATAATTTTTCCGATATGTCAATAAAGTTATTTCGCATTTCTATGTTAAAATATTTTTCAAAACAGCCGAAATTACATATAAGATGGATAAGATGATGAGAAAAATATTAATAACTATACTTTTGACAATAGGAATTTCGTTTGCTGAGGTGCCCTATCAAGAATGCTTTATTAGAGCAGCCATGCAATATGATATACCTTATCAAATTCTTGTAGCAATAGCAAAGGTTGAATCTGGATTTAGACCGTGGGTTATAAATATTAATCAAAATGGAAGGTCTGTTAAAGTAATAAATCCTAAATCTGTAGAAGAGGCAGCTACATATCTTCAATATTTACATGACAATGGATACAACTATGATGTTGGCGTAGGTCAGATTAATGTAGGAAATATTAAAAGACTGGGCTTAAGACCGCAGCAGCTGTTAAACCCTTGCAATAACATAATGGTTTCGGCTTATATTCTAAAAGAAAATATTTTGAGATACGGGCTTACATGGGAAGCAATATGGCGCTATAACGGTAGAAGGGATTATGCTTTTAAAGTATATAACGCTTTAATTTCTATGGGCGCTTTAGCTCGCAGGTAAGTTTGTCAAAAATTTTATCTTGCAATTCAAACATTATTTTTGCATCTTCTTCGTTTGTTTCATGGTCATAGCCAAGTAAATGTAAAATT